>NZ_JBLZFZ010000067.1:0-38618 GCF_050753385.1 Pantanalinema rosaneae CENA516 | reverse complement strand
AGATGTGTATAAGAGACAGCCCCATCCCCCTATCTTTCCCATCTCCCGTCCTATGCTGCACAACTTTATCCCCCCCGATCGCTTCTTTGCCTACCTCGCCTGGTCAGATATCCAAGCCATGCCGGATAAGGAAAATGTCGTGATTATTCAGCCTGTAGGGGCGATCGAGCAACATGGCTATCATTTACCGTTAGCCGTCGATGCCGCGATCGGGGTGGCTGTATTAGGGAAAGCATTAGAACGACTAGCCCCAGAGATCCCAGCCTATGCGCTACCATCCTTAGACTATGGCAAATCTAATGAACACTGGCATTTTCCGGGCACGATTACCTTAAGTAGTCAAACCTTAATGTCGATCTTGATGGAAGTAGGCGAAAGCATTTATCGAGCTGGCTTTCGGAAGTTGGTATTAATGAACTCCCACGGGGGACAGCCCCAAATTATGGAAATCGTGGCGCGGGATCTGCATCAGCGTTATGCCGATTTCCTGGTGTTTCCGCTGTTCACCTGGCGAGTGCCGAATATGGCAGCGGAATTGCTAACGCCTAAAGAACGGGAATTCGGGATCCATGCCGGAGATGCCGAAACCAGTTTATTACTGGCGATTCTGCCGGATCAGGTGAAGATGGAACGGGCGATCGCTGAATATCCCCCCTCCCTGCCCGAACAGAGCCTCCTCAGTTTAGAGGGCAAGCTACCCGTTGCCTGGGTAACTCGTGATCTGAGCCAGAGTGGGGTCATGGGTGATCCGACGACCGCCACACCAGAGAAAGGCGATCGCATACTTAATTCTCTGGCAGAAGGTTGGGCAAGCGTGATTACCGAGATTTACCAATTTCGATCGCCGCAAATCTGACCAAAGCCTGCTGCTCCCAGCCAACCCCACTTCCCACTCCCCACTTCCCATCTTCGTTAATTCATCCGAACACGACCCTAGTGGTCAGTCAATTAATCATTGACGGGTCGCTAAAACCCAGGTTGTTGATTGAGGTTGAATTTTGCAGGTCTTCGACCCGTCAAAATTTTCCTGACGGAACACTAGTGCTTCAAAATCCACCGCGATAACCGTTTTGCAACATCGATTGCACCATCGAAGTCATCACGATTTTAGATAACCAACCTGTAAACACCAGGATAAAGGCAACAGCAAGCGGCGACAGGGTTTCGGGAATTTTAGAAATCCTATGACAACCCGCATACAGGGTAAGTGTCGAGTAGCTGGTCGCTACCGTTAATAAAATCAAAATCGTCTCAAAATTGAGGATCCCGATCATGCTGCTAAGTAGCAGAAACAAGGCTGGAGCCAGGGAAGAGATGCCCACAATAAAGATATCCCCAGCCAGTGCGCCATAGCCTTTAAACATCTTGCGGCTGAGGGCGGTGGCTGCCCAAAACCCCAGCACCTGAGCAATACCGATAAAAAGGATATTCGTAAAGTTAAACCGAATTACTGACAGATAGTTGCCAAAGGTTTTATTAAGACTAAATGCACTAAATAGCAAACAAACGATGTAAAACAGAGAAAATACTGCCCCTACTCTTAATGCCCGTTGCTTCCCTACCTCTTCATAGAAGCCAGGCAACCCACCCAGAGGATTGATCATAAATAGTTTGAATGCCGCGATCGCATCTTGCATCGTCTGCTGAAACTGTTCTCCGGCATCAGTCGCGTGATTCTGTGGCGCATGGGTCGATCGGGTTGCCTCCGGCGCTGGATTCGTCCGGGGTTGCGGTTCAGGAACAGTGTGACGCACCGGCAATTCAAAGTCAGACACAAAATCTGGCGCTCCTGCTTGCAACCCAAATTCTTCCTGCCAGATTGGAGTATCACTGCCGGTTTGAGATCCATACACCTTCACGGTGGTCAGCGATCGCAGCCCCAGGTTCTCAATCCCCCGGCGGATATATGCCATTAATGTGATTTGCTCCGGCGGATCGAGAGATTCCAGAAAAATCTCCAGACACTCCCCTTGCAACGCCGTTTTGACCAGAATGCCCTTGGGGTGCAAGGAACGATTCATTATGGCTGCGATCGCCTGAGGATCGCCCTGCTTGGCTTGGTCGAGCAAATTAGACTGGGAATTGGTCATTGCGCTAAGCCTCACAGGTAAGGGTAGGTTGCTGTCCCTAGAATGCCCGGTTGGATCAGGAAAACCGTGGGGTTTATCGATCGCCTAGCCCATTTTATCCAGCGAACCGGCAGCTATAGATCGGTTTTTACACCAAATGAGCATGTTTACATATTCAGCAAGTATTTGTTACATTTGTTTACAGATTGAAACAAGATTTTACTTTTGGAGGCTTCTATGACTATCCTGATTGCCCTATTTGTTGTTGGTTGGGTTGCAGCTTCAGTCTTGGGCACAATGGCATACTTCCGGGGTGAACAGACCAAACCCATTCATGAGCGCAACTGGCGATCGGCTTCGTTTGAGCGCCTATCCGAAACGGTAACGGGCACCAAGATCGACTACAGTACCCGCGTTCCTGCTTACAGCCTGGATGCTTATACCAGCAGTACACTACCGAATGCATAAACCAGCCTCGTTAACCGTAAGTGAATCAAGGAGCCATGCTCTCCTGCTCGATCGACCCCAGTTCCAAGTCCAGCTTGTTGAGTAACCTGGGTTCTAGACACGAATGTTCCTCGGCTCAACTTGCCCGCTACAACAGCCAAAAACTTCCCTGGTCTTCCCAAATGGAGGCTGGGGAAGTCGTTGCGCTGAGGGCAGTTGGGCGATCGTGTCCCTGACCTGAGTGACGAGGATCAATCTCCCTTAAGGCGTAGACTCACTCAACTAGAGCGGTCAGAATCAACCTGGGTACTGGATGATACTCACTTTGGTCGAATGAAAAATCCCAGATGATAACAATGTAGATTCAAATTACATCGTTATCTCTATGACTTCTCATTCCTATCGGCACAGCATTCGGTTTCGTAGCGGTAGTCATCCTGATGCTAAATATCAGCTACAAATCTCTGAGTTGAATCATTATGGTCAGTTAGTGTATCGCGCTCAATGGGATTTCCCTACCCTAAAAAAATTATTGATCTTTCTTAAAAAACACTTTCCCCATAGCCAAGCGCTAGATACTTCAATGAACCAACCAATTAGTTTTGAAAAGTTGGTGGCGATCGCTGGTTTTTAGCCGAACAGGTGATAACTCTATTGATATATTGCAGGTGGAATCAAAAAAGCTAGGATTTAAGCGAGTTTGCCATCTCCTGATCCTACCTGGCTACTCCCCACTGCATGAACCGCAACTTCTGGATTATTGCCTTAATTTCGCTAATTAATTCTCTTAGCTTTACCATTCTGATTCCCGTTATTTATTTATATGGTCGGCAGTTTGATTTAACGGATTTCCAGACCAGCTTATTATTTTCCACCTACGCTCTCTCGCAATTTTTCGCGACTCCAGTAATCGGTAAACTCTCCGATCGGTTTGGGCGCAAACCATTATTGGTGATCAGTCTATTGGGAACCGTGATCGCAAATTTAATTGCTGGCACTGCCTCAACAGCGACAGTTCTATTCCTGGCTCGCTTTCTGGATGGCATTACTGGCGGCAATGCGTCCGTCGCTCAGGCTGTCATTTCCGATGTCACTACCCCAGAAAATCGGGCTCGTGGCTTTGGAATTAATGGTGCCGCCTTTGGCTTCGGGTTTGTTTTGGGCCCCGCCATTAGCCTACTCGCGCAGCAAATTTCCCTGGGAGCGGCTTTTTTGGTATCAGCAACGATCGCCTTGGTGGCGCTGCTCCTAACCCTTAGTTTGTTGCCAGAAACCTTAACTCAAAAGGTAGCCAGTTCTCAGAAGTGGTTCGATTTAGGTTTAGGTAATTTAGTTAAAGGATTAACCTTTCCGCGTATAGGAACGTTACTTATCATCAACTTCTTAATTGGTACAACTTTCACGATCTTTACCTATGCTTTTCAACCCTATTTCATCCAGGTCTTAGATCAAAATAGCAATACGCTCACGCTCATGTTTCTCCTATTTGGAGTGCTGGGCATCGTGATGCAAACCTGGGGAATTACCTTACTTACACGCAAATTTAACCTGGTCTATATTTTATTCTTAGCGCTATTTATCCGCAGTTCATCGTTTGTCTTAATGCCAATCTGGGCAAATGTCACCTATTTTGTAACCGTTAGTATCATTTTTTCCCTGTTTAATTCCCTGGTACAGCCCATGATTAATGCCCTGATCTCATTAAATGCCCGTCCAGCCGATCAGGGGACAGCGTTAGGTTTAAATGCGTCCTATCTCAGTGCTTCTAATGCCGTTGGACCGGTGATTGCTGGCACATTAATTCGTCAATCCCATCCGGCAAGCTATGGCTACCCCCTCTACCTGGCTGGTATCCTGACGTTCCTGGTGTTGGGACTGGCGATCGGCACTCGCAAAAACTATCAGATTTGAACTTTAAATTAATCAAGGTAGGTCAGGACATCAATTCACTGGTGTTTACCAGTATCTTTGCCCCACCTACCCTAACGACAAGCTTCTAAGCTACCAGCGAGAACTATGCCCGACTGGCAGTTAATGCCTTAAACTCCGATTCTCCGGCTTTACGGAGTAAATACGTCATGCGGTTCGTTAGTACCATCAGCGCCCCCAGATGCGTCAGGAAGGTAAAGCAGACTGTTGTGAAGGCGGCCCCCTCTGCTAACAATGGCAGGAAACCAAAGGCTGTAAAGAACCAGAAGACTTTGACACTTTCGCTATAGCTATAGGCATAACTGGATAACACTGCCAAAAACAACGGTGGGATGATGGTCAACGCCCCTATGATGGTGACAGCAAAGATGTTCCGGCGCTTTGTTTTCATGAACAGCAGCAATTGTGCCAGGGCAGCGGCGACTAACAGAAACAGGGTTAACAGCCCCAAACCAGCGATCGCCCGGAGAACGTAGATTGTGCCTGCTTGATTGTAGTAGGTATTGCCCACCCAACTGATGATCCAGGGCGTAAATAGTACCACTGGAATCATCAGATTAATCGCGATCGCCAGCATTGCCGGACTTTTTTCCCCCCAGGCTAAATCTTTTATGAGGGAACGATTCCAGATCTGTTTCATCCAGCGCGTTTGCCCCGTTTGGGTTTCCCGCCGATAGCGTGCCCAGTCCAATAGGGTTTGACGGTGGGGAGTCAGCGCCGCAATCATGACCGTAAACCACAGCATATTGAAGACCGACAGAATTCCTAAATCCTCGGTGGGTCGATAGTACGAGTAGGTGACTTCCCGAAATACAAAACCGAACATCATGACCTCAAAGCACAGCGTAATCAAATAGCTGTGTTTCTTACTCACCAACGTCAGGTTGGGATTGCGGAACCGGCGATTGATTGATTTCCATAGCCAAAAGGTTCCTACCCCTAAACAAACCAGAGCAAACCCAACCGCCATCGGCAGACTGGAGCCGATCGGAATGTAAAACCATAACCCCAATCCTAAATAGCCGTAGGGATCCGTTGAGTAATGATGCGTCGCCTGATAAATCTGGAAAAACATCAGGTAACAGAGGCTAACAATGATTGCCCCTAACCAACTATGCGCCCCGCCCAAAAAGGCATAGAAAACGGCTCCCGTGTAAAAGAACACACAGGTTGCCGCTGCTAATAGATAAATACTGACTACTTCACCCGCCGATACTCCGCTTTGCATGGCTGCCAGCCCATGTAAGGGAACTGCCAGAGCCACGGCGATCGCTGGAACGATCGGCACACCCAGCAACTTCCCCACCAAAATATTCTGGCTGCTTTGAGGACTGAGGCGAATGAAATTGAGGGTTCCCCGTCGTTCCTCTTTTGCCAAGTCATCAATCAGCATATACACGCCAGCAATCAACATGGTGAAGGGCAACAGCCAACTCAAAACCTGGAACATATCGAACCACCAGAGTTGCCAGTTGATTACGGGATTGCCCAAAGCATCTAAAACCTGGTTCTGGCTATAGCTATAGGGATCACTGCCCGCAAAGTAGCGACTGTACTTAGTTTCACTAGTGGGCAAAACCATCCAGAAGTACAGCAGAATAATGCCTTGGGCGAGAAGCGACAGCCCACCGGTCAAAACTAGATTACGCTGTTTCAGACGACCTCTAATTTCGCGAAACAGTTGGGGATTCCACTCGGTGGCTTGCAGAAGTAGGTTGGGAATCATGGGCAGAGTCTCCAAAAGGAACGATCGAGCCAAAAAGGATGCACTAACGACCTGCGGTAATTAGATTGAACTCAGACGCGCCAACCTGACGTAACCGATGCACCAGGCGCTGAGTCAGCAGGGTAAACAGCCCCAAATATCCTATGCAGCTAAGCAACACAGTCATAGGAGGAATGACTTGGGCTAACAGGGGAATGAAGCCAATCGCTGTAAATAACCAAAGAGCCGAGGCAATCGTCCCCAGACCATAGACATGAAGCAGTGCCAGCAGCAACGGTGGAATCGCAATCAGTCCAGCCGTCACCCCGATCGCCAGATTGCCCCGTTGGTTAAATTGACTCAACATAAACAATTGCACGACCACCGCACAAATCAACAGGAAGAGGGAGAAGATCAGCAAACTACTAAAGGCACGCAGTTGCGGCGCGGCTCGGAAGGAATCAGAACTTAGCCAGGAAAGAATCCAGGGGGTGAATAGCCCGATCGGAATCAGCAGGTTAACCGCGATCGCCAATAACGCTGGACTGCTCTCTCCCCAAAGCAAATCTTGCCGCAACGATCGCCTGACTTTCGATCGCGGGTGTTGTGGTAGCTCGGTGACTGGTACATGGCGAAATCTTGCCCAGTCCAGCAAAGTTTGGCGCTGGGGAGTCAGGGTGGCAATGATGATCAAGAACCAAAGTAAATTCATCCCTAACAACGCCATCAGATCGCCACTGTGCTCAAAGCCCGGAGAGGTTTGGCGCAGCACAAAGCCAAATAGGAACAGTTGCACACAGGCGGTTAATCCATAACTTTGAGTCTTACTGATTAACGTCCGATTGGGATTACGGAAGCGGCGATTCACAGATTGCCAGAGCCAGAACGTCCCTACGCCTAAAATCATCACCGCAAATCCCACTGACGAGGCTAGAGACTCACCGATCCAGGCATAGAACCATTGTCCATGCCAGCCATAGTAGGGACGATCGTAGGAATAGTAGAAGTGGTTGTAGGTAAGGGCAAACAAAAAGTACCCGGCTGAAACCACGATAGGACCCACTCCAGGTTGGGTCGCTCCCTGCAAGACAAAAAATAGTGCCATCGTGTAAAAGAAGGCACAGGCCGCGATCGTCAGTAAATAGAGGCTCAATACTGAACCAACCCCCATATTTCCCATAATGGCGGCAATCAGATGCAAGGGGATTGCGGTTGCTACTGCCACGATCGAGAGAATTGGGACTCCCAACGCCTTACCCAGCAAAATACTTTGACTGGTTTGGGGACTGAGGCGAATAAAATTCAACGTACCCCGTTGCTCTTCCTTGGCTAAATCAGCGATTAATCCATAGGTTCCGGCAAGCAACAGGATAAGGGGAAGCAACCAACTTAAAGCCTGGAAAATATCAGACCACCAAAGCTGCCAATTGATGATTGGTTGACCTAAAGCATCCAGGATCTGCTCCCCACCCACTCCCCCATTGGGATTGGAATAGTACCGATGATAGAGCGAGTAAGGATGAGGCAGGAGTTTCCAGAAATACACCAGCATCAGCCCTTGCACTGCCAAAGAAGCGGCAACGGCGATCGCAATCGGCAACCGTTTCAATCGCCCTTTCACCTCTCGAAACAATTGGGGATTCCACTCAGTGGCGCGTAGCAGCAGGTTTGCCATGATTCAGTGTCGCTGGGTTAGGAGGCTTGTTGGTGTCCGAGCTTGAGGAAGATGGTTTCCAGGTTTTCCTGGGTCGGTTGAAATTCGGTCAGCGGAATTTCGGCATGGATCAACGATCGCAATAACTCCGCACTATCCTCTGAGGTTCCCGAAAAATGCACCCGAACTTTAGGTGTTCCAGTTAACACTTCCATCCCTTCAACATGGGGACAGTTCTTTAGTTCCGACTTCAGGACTTCCAGTTCCCCCAACGTCGCTAAAATAATCTGCTGGCGACTTAACCGCCGAAATAAGCTATCCAATGACGCACTTTCCACCAAATAACCCAGCTCCATCACCCCAACCGAGGTACAGAGTTCTTCCAGGTCACTGAGGACATGCGACGAGATCAGCACCGTCATCCCCGCTTCTTGCAGCACTTTAATGATTTCCCGGAATTGCACCCGCGCGATCGGATCAAGTCCCGATACAGGTTCATCCAGTAGCAGTACCAACGGTTCATGAATAATCGTGCGAGCCAGACTGAGTCGTTGTTTCATCCCACGGGACAGGGTGGAAATCTGACTATTCCGCTTGTGACTTAACTGCACCAGTTCTAAGACTTCGCGCATACGTTGGCTGCGGCGAGGTTCTCGTAAGCGATACAACCGGGCAAAGTAATCGAGATAATCCCAAACGGTCAGATCATCGTATAACGGGTAATCATCCGGCAAATAACCGATCTGGCGTTTCAAGGACGGATTACTTTGATCCCGCAGCAACCGTTCTCCGTTAATGTAAATTTCCCCCAGCGTGGGTTCTTCTGACGTTGCCAACATCCGGATCAGGGTCGTTTTTCCTGCCCCATTCGGTCCAATTAAGCCATACACTTCTCCCGCCTCTACCTGAAGATCAACGTCATGGACGGCAATCTGGCGATCGAATTGTTTAGTCAGCCCGCGAGTAGAAATTGCCAGTTCTTTCGGCATAGTAGGGTTACAACATCGAGTAAGGACAGGAACTGTGGAGTTAACCGCGCCACGCATTAAATTAACGCTAGCCTAGCCTCTCCCTACATCACTTGGCAGCCTGATTTCGGAAATTGCAACCAAGGCTTACAAACACCCTACATCTGCCAGGTTGCCTCACTTCGCTCGGATACCCTTATTTAGGTTCAGGCACGATTTTTCGCCAACGGCTGCCGCCATCAATACATAAACCCGCCAGGAGAAACGCCACTATGCCTCCCAAAGCTGCCGGAATTAGAGGCACTGGGCCCCATTGGTTGATGGCTGTACCGAGCAAGGTTGCGGCGAGGGAACTCCCCCCAAAAAACACCCCTACGCCTAACCCACCCCGATCGAAGGGGACTAGCGAAAAGGCAAAGGGAATCGTGCCATTGCTGACGGGCGTAAAGGCAACTCCCAGTAATATCGCCATCCCCATCCCCGATCGCAGACTTTCCACGGACACCATCAGTCCTAATAAGACCGCCAGGATACTCAGCCCCGTTAACATGGTTGGACGGTTGCCAACTTTGACGGCTAGCCATCCAGCGGGCAAGGTCACTACCAAAACCGCGATCGTAAATGTCCCGGTGAGTAAGCCGGGATGGAGTGGAAGCTGCGCCTGATTTAACACGGTATTCAGCAAGCGACCGCCTAAGGCAATTCCCACCCCAGTTCCAAAGATTCGCCCTAACGCAGGGAGTAAAGTCTGGATGGTTTGGGTGGTCAGTGGTTCTACGATCGAGGCTGAGGTTGAATCAGGGAACTGAGCGTCCAAGCGTCGCAGCAAAATTGCCGCTAGTAGCAACACCATTGACCCGATCGCAAAGGTGAGCGTCGGGCCCAAACTCAGGAGAAACTGACTCGGAGCCGCAAACACACCGATCGCCCCAGCTAGCGCTCCCATAAACATGAGAATGCTGGCAGCCTGGGGTAAGCGGGTGGCAAAGGCGTATTTTCCCAGGAGTGCCAGAACGGGGCTCCGAAAAATCGTCATCGCGATCGCCCATAGCACCAGGATGATCGGCAACATCCATTGGAGGGCGGTCACGGCACTGCCGATTACCATCACCGCCGGGATGAGGATAAAACTAGCTGCCGACAATACCACCCCTAGAATAATCATCGGAAAGCGGCTACCCACCCAGATGCGAGCCCGATCAGAGAGGCTACCCATGAGCGGTTCCAGGGCGATCGCCAGTAAATTTTCAATCACTAACAACCCAATACTGAGCTGGGGTGGAAAGCCAAATTGTTGTAACAAACTGGGCAAATATAGGTTGTAGATCACCCACATCAGGGTAATGGCTCCCTGAACCGTCGCTAACCCACACACTTTTGCCCAGACAATGGGCGATCGTGGCACACCAGCATCTATCATCACTTACTCCTGAACCTGGCTTGATAGTGAGCTACTCTTCTTACGTTCAAGTTTTTTTGACTGAATCACGAAACATAGCGCAAAATATTCTTTTAAGCATAAAAATATCTGATTGCTCCTCTTAGGGTAAAAAGTCGGTTCTATTTTTAAGGTTTAAATCAAGTGTAAGCGGCTGCTTTGATTCAAACAGCTTGCCTAATAGAACTGCCATACTTAGAAATGACTGTTTACACTAATACTTCTGATCACTGATCCCCGAAGACGGGGCAACCTAAAAATCATGTAGCAATCCCTTTGCGCCACCCTTTATCCCCCAGATCAGCCTCTGGTTCAGATTTCGCCATGCAGTCAAATCCACGTCAAACTCACCGTTGGGCGACCTTACAGCAAAGGACGTGGCGCGGTCATCGAGTCCTGCTAACCTCTGTAGGAGTTACTGGTTGTGTCGTTGCATTGCGATTGGCAGGTTGGCTGCAAGCGATCGAGCTAGTAGCATTTGATCAATTTTTTCGCCTGCGTCCGTTAGAACCGATCGATGAACGCATTGTTCTGGTTGGCATTGATGAACCCGACTTGCGTAAGGTAGGACGCTGGCCTGTCCCCGATGATGTGATGGCACAACTTTTGGAGAAAATTCGAGCCGCTAAACCACGGGCGATCGGGTTAGATGTTTACCGCAACCTGGTGGTAGAGCCTGGTCACGATGCGTTACTCCAGCTTTATCGCACCACTCCTAATCTGATTGGGATTGAGCAAATTCAGGATGGCACCAGTCCAGGAGTCTCTGCCCCACCCGTTTTGGGCGATCGTAAGCAAGTTGGCTTTAATAATCTTGTCGCCGATCCCGATGGGGTAGTCCGGCGAGGCTTGTTGTATTGGACGCTAGAGGATGGTTCGGTGCGAACCAGTTTTGCCCTGGCTCTGGCACTGCTCTATCTCAAACCAGAGAACGTGAAGCCGCAAATGGCGACCGATGGTTCCAAAAATTTGCAACTGGGCAAGACGATTTTTCCGCCCTTTCAAGCGAACGATGGCAGCTACGTTTGGACGGATGCTGGCGGCTATCAACTCTTAGCCAATCTGCGCGGTCCGGCAGGAACCTTTCACACCATTCCTATGAGCCAGGTGTTACAGGGACAAGTGCCCCCTGAGGTGTTCCGTGATCGGATTGTCATGGTTGGGCATACCGCGTCCAGCCTCAAGGATTTTTTCTATACCTCCTACAGTGGTCAATTCATTAATGAACCGCGCAAAGTGGCAGGAGTTGAGTTGCAAGCCAACTTAGTCAGTCAAATCGTTAGTTCAGCGTTGGAAGGTCGCCCCCTGATTCAGATCTGGTCTGACCCCGTAGAGTGGTTGTGGGTGTTTGTGTGGGCTTGGGTGGGAGCGCGGTTGAGTTGGAGCTTACGATCGCCGCATAAATCGGCATTTGCCATCCTGATTTCTGGAGCAGGATTAGTCAGCATTGCCTATTTAGCCTTTCTCCAGAGTTGGTGGTTGCCCGTAGTGCCACCGATGCTCGCGATGGCAGGCTCGGCGATTGTGATCATTGCCCACATTGCCCACCTGGAAGAGGAATTAAAGCGATCGAAGGAATTTCTCAATACGATTATTAATACAATTCCCGATCCGATCTTCGTCAAAGATAGTCAGCATCGTTGGATTGTGCTGAATCAAGCGTTTTGCAAATTACTGGGCTATCCGGTCGAAGAGGTACTCCATAAATCTGATTATGATGTGTTTCCCCGCCATGAAGCCGACATCTTTCGGCATCAGGATCAACAGGTCTTTAACACTGAACAAGCATACGAAAACGAGGAATCCTTTACCAATCGCAACGGCATCACCTATTTCATTGAAACCAAGCGATCGCTGCATAAAGATGCGGCTGGGAATCTATTTCTCGTCGGCGTGATCCGCGACATTACTGAACGGAAGCGGATGGAGGAAGAACTGAAACGGACTGCCGCTGAGTTAGTGCGATCGAATGCAGAGTTACAGCGATCGGCGACTCAACTCAGTCATCTGGCAAACCACGATACATTGACTGGCTTACCGAATCGCAAACTGTTTTATGAACGATTGACTCAAGCCCTGGAATGGGCTGACATGAATCAACAGTTAGTTGGGCTGCTGTTCCTCGATCTGGATGGCTTCAAACTGATTAATGACACCCTGGGGCATGATGTGGGTGATTTACTCCTCAAAGCCGTGGCTCAACGCCTGACGCGATCGTTACGGGGCAGCGACACGGTATCGCGCTTGGGAGGTGATGAGTTTACAGTCATTTTGCCCGCCATTCCCAGTGCTCAAGATGCCGCCCGCGTTGCCGAAAAAATCCTCAAAACCCTGGCGGATGAGTTTTTGCTAGAGCAACAGATCATTTCGGTCACTAGTAGTATTGGGATTGCCCTCTACCCCAATGACGGTAAGGATGCAGACACCCTGGTGAAGGAAGCCGATCTCGCTATGTACCGCGCCAAACAACAGGGTAAAAGCCGTTATGAGTTTGCCAGAGTGTTAGAGTCCCAGCCGGAGTCTACCTCCTAGGCTGTATTTTAAAACCTTTGATCCTCCCTGACCCTCCTTTCTAAGGAGGGAACCAAACCAGCCACCCATGTATGGAATCTTGGCAATGCATCAGTCCCAACAAAAAATTGGTCATTGATTGTGAGGCATCAACGACCAACTCAGGTAAACATTCAATAATGAGTTACTTCCAACCTGCCCGATCGGCGATTTTCAGCGCTTCTGTATTATTCCGCCCAAAGGTCGCAGCATTAAGTTTGTCTTCTTTGAATTTTCCCATCCGAGCCACTACTGGATCCATGGCTATACCTGTCCGGACAGGATATTCATTATTACTGCGGGCAAAGATCGTTTGTGCCTCAGGGCTAGCCAGGTATTCCAAAAACTGCACTGCCGCTGCTCGGTTACGGGAGGTTTTGACCACTCCCCCGCCACTAATGTTGATATGGGTGCCGCGATCGCCCTGATTCGGAAAAACTACCCCAATTTTGCTGGCGACCGCTTGATCTTCCGGCTTCTTCGATTCCATCAATCGGGCGACATAGTAAGTATTGACAAACGTTACATCTGCCGCACCTGATGCCACTTTTTTGATTTGAGCCGTGTCATTGCCTTCGGGTGGGCTGGCAAAATTTGCCACAATACCCCGTGCCCACCGTTCGGTCGCCTGTGGACCACGCGCCGCCAGGATCGAACCGATTAATGACTGGTTGTAGACATGACTGGACGATCGAGAGATTAACCGCCCTTTCCACTTCGCATCTGCCAACCCTTCATAGGTTGAGAGTTCCGAGGGTTTCACGCGGGCTTTGTTATACACAATCACGCGAGCCCGCTTAGATAAGCCAAACCAGTGATTATTGGGATCACGCAGGTTTGCCGGAATTGCTGACCTCAATGCCTGCGAGTTCACAGGTTGTAAAATCCCCGCTGCCTGTGCCCGTGATAGCCGTCCAGCATCCACCGTAATCAGCACATCCGCAGGACTATTTGCCCCTTCACTTTTAATCCGTTCAATTAGCTTGTCAGCATCGGCTTCTACCAGGTTGACCTGAATGCCAGTTTTTTTGGTAAAGCCCTGATAGATCGCATTGTCAGTATCGTAATGCCGAGCTGAATAGAGATTAATGACTCGATTCGCTTGGGCATTGGCGAAATGAACCACACCCAGATACCCGGCTGCCACTGCTGCCAGTGCTGCCCCAGAAGCTAATAAAACACGTCGAGAAATCTTCATTGCTTGCCAGTTGTGCTCTTAATGTTCAATCGAGGGAGACTTGTTGAGATAATCTTTCAAAAAAGAAGCATAGAGGAATTCAGGAATTTGCACAAGCTTAATGCTACAAATTGTCAAATTTATCCATGTTCCTGATGTCAGCAAACATAGTCCCATCTGGTTGTTACACTGGTTGGATCATAGTCTTGATCAAAGACTTTCGGCTGATCTGGAGAGCACTCTCTAACAACGACTCCATAGCAGTTAATCATAATCTTTAGCAACCAGTTAATTTTGGCGTACCCTCCTTGTGCTTTGAGATAACTGCAAAATTATCTAGATAGATACAAAGCCAATCGCCGTTGTCAAGTAACCATTGCAGATGAAGTCGCCGTTGCCAAAAAAATCGGTGTAGGATGCAAATACTCCTAATTTATGGAGATGCCACGATGTCATTACTCCGTCTCACACTGGTTGCCGTACTGAGTCTGGCTGCGATCGCTTTACCCCTGATTGGACTGTTTAAAGCTCCCTGGTATATTTTGCTGCTCGTTTTAACGGCAGGCTTTGCGGTGACTCAACTTGCCATTGTTCCGCCCACTCCTATAGCGCAATCTAGCTCGGGTGGAACAGTTGAACCGGAACCCCCCTCGACTCACTCAGAGCTTCCCCCCGATCGATTGCTGTCTCCTACCGAACCAACGACCCAACTCACCTATCGCGGTGCCAACTATCAACCGATTTCACCACTGACTGAAGCCGAAGAGCCAACCAGTGAAACCCTGTCCGGAAAATATCGGGGCTGTGACTGGAATCATCCCGCAAACTCCAATCATCAGATGGTCGAGCTATCCGTTAGCGATCGTCCAACGGTAGTTCGCAAGTATCGCGGCGTAAAAATTTCTCAGAACTAGGTTGAGCTGGCGGATTTTTTACAAGGTGTCTTTTGACCCCAGCATCCCTGTGTGGGAGAATTGCCCTCTGTCTATGCGCAGGAGGCTCGTTAGATCGACCTAAGTCGGGCTGATTAACAGTCGTCCTCACACCTAAAGGTTGGATGCTGGATTTACTATTGATTTTCACCCTGGGGTTTTTGGGTAGTTTTGGTCACTGTGCGGGGATGTGCGGGCCAGTGACTGTAGCATTTTCCCTCTCTCAACCATCCACGTCTCAGCCCACTTGGCAACAGCATATTTATTTTCATAGCCTGTTAAATCTAGGACGCATTATTAGTTATGTATTGGTTGGGGCGGCGATCGGCGCGGTCGGGTCAGCCTTGATGGCGGGTGGACAACTGGCAGGCATCGATAGTGCGTTGCGGCGAGTCATCGCGATTGTTACAGGCAGCTTATTGATCTGGTTTGGTCTTAGCCAAATTCAACCCGGACTCTTACCCAAATTGCCCCTGTTGCATCCACTCCAGCCCGGGGATGGGCATCAACGCCTGAGCCATGCCATGATGCGGCTATCGTTGGCTCCCCACTGGGCAACTCCTGCCCTGTTAGGTATGGTATGGGGACTGATTCCCTGTGGTTTTTTGTACGCTGCCCAGATTAAAGCGGCAGCCACCGGCAGTCCCTGGATGGGAGCGGCAACCATGCTGGCGTTTGGAGCCGGAACTTTGCCAGTCATGGTCGGTGTGGGTGTATCAATGGCAAGGCTAAACGCCGATCGCCGTAGCCAACTGTTTCGCATGGGTGGCTGGGTCACGCTCGCGATCGGGATTCTTCTGCTTTTACGCAGCAGCGACATGGTGGACTATACCGGACATGCCGCCCTAGTCTGCCTGATGCTGGCATTGATTGCCCGTCCGCTCAGTCGCCTGTGGTCATTTCCATTGCACTACCGTCGGGCGTTAGGTGTGGGAGCCTTTGTGCTGTCGATCGCCCATGTCCTGCACATGCTCGACCATACCTTTAATTGGAATGTGCAAGCCATTGGCTTTACGCTTCCCCTTTACCAATGGGGGATTTGGGCTGGCATTCTTGCCATTGTCCTCCTCACTCCGGCGGCAGTCACAAGTGCGGATTGGATCGTCCAGGCAATGGGTCAGCGTTGGCGGCAGGTGCATTTATTAACTGTTCCGGCGCTCGTGTTATGCACGATTCATGCCATCCTGGCAGGCTCCAGCTATTTAGGGGGCTTGCAATGGACAGCCACTCACAAAATCGGGTCGGTTCTGCTAGGTAGCTTGACCCTGGGAGCGCTGCTGGTGCGATCGCGCTGGGTTTGGTCATTGTTGTCTCTGGAGCAGTTTTATGGCAGTCCTACCCAACCAAAATCGTAGCTGGCAATGGGTTGCCCTGCTTTGTCTCAGTGGCATGGGACTAGGAACGATCGCTCCGGTCGCGATCGCCCACAACGTTGAAGTCTCGGGTGATGTCGCTGTCACGATGCATCTGGAGCCAAACCACAATCCCAAGGCAGGAGAACCGGCTCTCATTTGGTTTGCCTTAACTCGGCAAGGGGGCGAACTCATTCCGCTCGCCCAGTGTGATTGCCGTCTAGCCATTTACCCAGAACCGCGATCGCCAGAAACGACACCAGTATTACAGCCCACCTTAACAGCGATCGCGGCTGAACGTTATCAAGGCATTCCAGGTACGGAAGTTGTTTTTCCGCAGTCAGGCATCTACCGGATGACCTTGAGTGGCGCTCCCCAGGCTGAAGCCAATTTTCCACCGTTTGAGGTCAGCTATCCGGTGACAGTCACCGCAGGTAGTAGTCGCTCCACAAGTCAACCTCAGTCTGTTCAACCAACCCCAGTCGCTACCACTAGTACCTCGGAGCCAGCGACGGCTGAGGCAATGCCAGGGTGGCAGATTAGCATGATTGCTAGTATTTTAGCGATCGGGCTGGGGATAGCCGCGATCCCAATAAAATATAGTCGAAGAAAATAAATTTTCTTAAACTGTTGCGCGTTTTTGCCAACTTATTGAGAATTGCTACTAGAAGTAGGAGCTTCTCTCGCAATCTGGGTGTTGCTAGTCAGTAGCAGGCTATATCTAGAGCTAATGCCAGCTAGGTCAAACCAAAAATTTTCTCTTGACAAGAACTTCAAGACCTGTATTGCCTACCTACGCAGGGACAGAGTAGCATTGATATAATTTATCTCTGCCATATATTCTCAATAGGCTGTCTTCTTGCAATTCTGCTGATATTGCAACTATCATTGTCAATATCAAGCCTTATTGCACAGAGGCACCTCATGCTTTCTTATACGGCTAATTCACTCAAGGCAGAACTTAACGCGAAAGGTTGGCGACTGACTCCCCAGCGAGAGATTATCCTGCAAGTTTTTCAAAACCTGCCTAAAGGAAATCATTTAAGTGCGGAGGACTTGCACGAACTGTTGATTAATCGGGGTGAACCCGTCAGCCTCTCCACGGTTTACCGCACCGTCAAACTCATGGCTCGTATGGGCATTCTGCGAGAATTGGAACTGGCAGAAGGTCATAAACATTATGAACTGAACACCGCTTCTCCCCATCAGCATCATCACTTAGTTTGTGTTCAATGCAACCAAACGTTTGAGTTTGAGAACGACTCGATTCTGAAGCAGGGACTCAAGCAAGTGGAAAAAGCGGGGCTTCAGATGATTGATTGCCAATTAACCATCTATACAATCTGTCCGGAGGCACTACGGATGGGGTGGCCCGCTTCTGTTCCCTCGAACTGGATTTGTTCGCGATCGATCGCGACAACCAAGGGCAGTGACTCTCATAAACCCGACTCTCCCCAATAGCCTTGAGCGTTACCTGGCGGTTGCTGGGTTTGGCACCAGCAGCACCGACTTGATCTGGCGTTTGACGGTAGCTCCGGCGCTGTCTAGCTTGCCGTAAACTGTCCTGCCCTGGTAATACAGTGAGGTCGAACTACCGCCATCCAAGTTCATAGCCCGTTCTACCGCCAGCGATCGCAGGAATTCAGTCAGTTCGGATAACGTTAATCCTGAACCCGTGGGATGCTCTGGCGGCTGGGTTGCCACGACCCAAACCATCGTGCCATCGCCAGTCAGACCAACGGCACTCCGGGCATTAGGCTGTTGGCTTCCCAGGGCATCCCGAATGACCACGCCATTGGCATTGTCGATAAAGCCTTCCGTTACAGCCGTCGATTCAGGCAGGAGTTGGGGCCCGGCACCTAATGCCTGGGTTAATTCACAGCCTGGAGGAACGGGGGACTGGTGCAGCACAATGTCATACGTCGTTTTTGGGCCACATTGATACTGGCGTAACTCCGATCGATTGAGAATTTTGTCCATATAGGGAGCCAGATCGGGGTTCTCGATCAATCGCTGGTTCTGGCGTGGATCTGCCACCTGTTGACCGTTTACTACCACGTAGGAGGTTGATTTAGTATTTTGTGGATCAAAAAAACCACCATTGATCACCGCGATCGCGTCTGTGCGTTGGGCAAAGGCTTCTACTGACTCCAAAGTATCCGCCACCATGGGGAGAACTGGGTAGCGGCTCACAGGAATCGTCAGTACATGCACCAGACTCCGAGGCAGGACATAGGTTTTGTAGCCGATCGTTGGCTGAGGGGAAGCCGCCCTGGAGGATTGCTCAGCTAAGGGGGATTGAGAGAACGGGGTACAGGCAGTGGTTAGGATCAGCAGGCAGTTTGCCAGTGAACCGTTGAGCGATCGCGACCAATTCATCAATAATCATTTAAACGACGAAAAAGCAAAGCCTGGGGAGTAAACCTGAAATTTCTATATCAGGTCACGGTTTCATGCTTTGCGTGTACGCAAGATTTAGGATTTAGAGGTGAGCTCAGCCCCCCACCCGATAATCGCAGGGCAGGTTTCGTCATCCATCTGCAAAACCTGCCTGCACCAGAGAGTTGGGCTGAAGTTATGCAGGGGTTAAGGTTTCCAATCGCGCTCAGATTGAGCCAGGACATAACTTGCCACAGCCTGAATTTCCTCGTCACTTAAGCGACCTTTAAAGGCAGGCATGGCATTCTTCCCGTTAGTCACTTGGGTGACGATCGCCTGCTGCGAGTCCATGCCATATTCCTTCAATGCCGCCTGCTTCAAATTCTTGTTTGCCATCACAACATTATTGCCATTGAGGTGACAGGCCGCACAATTTGCCCCAAACACCTTGGCTCCTAACCGCAAGGTATCGGCTTCATCGGCAAACGCAGGTCGTACAAAGGTAACGCTGAAGACAGCTAGGGTTAGCAACAGGAACGTGAATATCCGTTTGAATCCGATCGTGTTCAAGGGTGTGTCCTCTTTTACTCGGCAGTTCGTTAGAGTGTGCCATTATTGTCTGTCTGTCCATCGTTAGCGTCAATAGACAGGCTGTCGAAGTTAGGAGGTCGATCGGGTAGGTTCGCAAATGCCTAAACAACGATATTCTGGTGAAAGATTCAGGTACTTAGCTGCTATGGTGTCTCTTCCCCATCATCGCCCCCGACAGTTATCGTTAGGGCCGTTAGAAACTGAAATTCTCCAGATTCTCTGGACGCTCAATACCGCCAGTGTCAAAGATGTGCATGAGCAGATTCTGGCAGACCCCGATCGTGAACTTGCCTATACCTCTGTGACCACTGTGCTGAATCGCCTGACGAAGAAAGGCTGGTTAGCTCGGGAAAAGCAGGGACGGAGTTTTATCTGGCGACCCCTCGTGTCTCGCTCCGAAGCCCAAGCCCTACTGGCGTATGAGCAGTTGAATCAATTTTTGGCGATCGGGAATCCTGATGTGGTCGCGGCGTTTGCCGATCACCTGGATCAAGCCAGTGTTGAGCAACTAGAAGCGATCGCGCAACGGTTGCAAGCGGTTCGTCGCGCCAGGGAGGAGCAGCCATGATGCATCTAGCAATGATTCTGATTGGACTCCTGGTTGCCTGGGCAGTCCGCTGTCAATGGTTTCGAGCGTCTGGAGATTGGTCACAGCGGTGGCAGCAAGCGTTAGCATACTTCCTATTTCCCCCCGTATTGCTCTTGACCACGGCGATCGCTGTGTTGGCAATGGGTCCTCAAGGACAAATGGTGTACTGGTGGGAAGGCTGGCTGAGTTACGGCTTAGTCTGTGGGTTTCTGATCATGGCATTACTGCTACTGCTTGGTCTGGCCTGGCAGGCTTGGCGATCGATCCAGCAGGTACGCACCTATACCAAAATCGACGTAAAAGGCAAACCCAGTCGGTTGCTAAATAGTGCCTATCCCTTTGTGGCACAGGTAGGCTTCTGGCGACCAGAACTGGTGGTCAGTCAAGGGCTATTGCAATTGCTCACCCACGATCACCTGGAAGCGGTATTAGTCCATGAGCAGGCGCATTTTCACTATCGAGATACCTTCTGGTTCTTCGGTCTAGGATGGTTGCGGCGGTTAACCAGTTGGCTTCCTCAAACCGATGCCCTCTGGCAAGAATTATTATTGTTGCGAGAACTGCGAGCAGATCGCTGGGCAGCCCAACAGGTTGATAGTTTACTACTGGCAGAAGCCCTTCTAACGGTGGTTAGCACTCCCACTATACAACCCGAACTCGCGGCCGCCTTTGGCGATCTAGCATTACGCGATCGCCTGACAGAACGGATTGATGCCTTATTAACAGAAGCTCCTAACGCCGACTCAACTAACTGGTGGGCGTGGGCATGGCTAGGGATGACCTTACTGCCCCTGGTGATCATTCCGTTCCATAGCTAGATTTTGTGCCATCAGGATGCAATCACCCTTCCCGGTGGCACAGGATTATTCCCAACGACCTTTCTGGGCTTCATAGCTATTAGCAATTTCATCCCGAATGCTTCTCAGCGATCGTCCGTGCTGCCATTGCTGGAGGTAAGCCTGAAGATCATGCACCTCTGCATCACGACCCAGAAAAGTTCTATAAAAGCCTCTAATTGCTGTGACGGCTTCGGCACGGCTGGCAACCCGCCGATAGGTATAGCCATCAATATAGCCTTGAGTTGTCTTCTGAGGAAGGGATGGGGGGTGAATTTGCCGACTCGGACTACTCGATCGCGAGGAATTTGATGTTGATAAAGCAGAAACCAGAAGATTGGTCATAGTTTTAATCCCCTGCATGGCTTTAACCTCCTTTTTGCGATCGTCTAGAACACCTTTAGTTTGCCAAATGTGTTAATCCCTAACGTCCTCTAGATGTATTAACTCAACTACACCAACTGGCGGATTTAGTGACTACCTGAAAGATTTAATCACACTTATGCCCCACTAATCAGGATACTACTAAAAATTTGGCGGAATCCGGCGTAAAATTGGAACTTTTTCCTTGTTTATCCAGAAAAATACCCCAGCGAATTGACTGGGGTATCAGGTCCTACTTCAGGTAAGTTGCCACTAGTTCGTTCAACCTCTTTAGCCTACTGTTGGCCACCCGCGACATGCCTCCTCCGTCCAGATCTTAACGACCTTTGATCGGGATGAGCACCAAATCACCCGATCGGCTCCCAATCTCACTGAGTCGCCCAGCCCGCCTTCTGCCTTAAGTTCAGCAACCTTGATCTCGTCAACTAATCGGGTTGCTGAATCTGCCGTTGAATGCGTTGGCTCAAACTATTGTGCTTGGAGGCTAATCGAGCTTTGCCAGATGCTGCCCACTCTTGCAAGAGGTGAATCTGTTCCTGTGCGGTTCGTGCCAAAGGCACAATTTGACTTGCCGCTTCCAAAATGTCATCGGTCGTAAATTCTCGATCCTGGCTAAACCCAATATGCATGGCTTCCACGATCGTTTGTTCAATCTCGGCTCCGGAAAAATCCGGAGTTTCATAGGCAAGTCGATCGAGGTCATAGTCCTTTAAGCGATACGATCGCAGTCGGGCTAAATGGACTTCAAAGATAGCGCGGCGTTCTTCATGGCTCGGTAAGCCTACGAAAAAGATCTCGTCAAACCGCCCTTTCCGCAACATTTCTGGTGGTAAAGCCCGGATGTTGTTCGCCGTCGCTACGACGAAGACCGGAGAGGTCTTTTCGGCTAACCAGGTAATGAACGTGCCAAACACCCGGCTTGTTGTACCGCTATCCCCCTTGCCATCGGCTCCAGCAAAAGCCTTATCAATTTCGTCAATCCATAACACGCAGGGCGCTAACGCTTCGGCAAGCTGGATCATTTGGCGAGTGCGCGATTCGGATTGTCCCACTAATTCGGCAAACAACCGTCCCACATCCAGGCGCAGGAGCGGTAAATGCCAGTGGTGGGCGATCGCCTTAGCGGTCAGCGATTTACCCGTTCCCTGAATCCCCACTAATAGCAGCCCTCGGGGATGGGGCAGACCATATTCCCGCGCCCGTTCCGAAAATGCGCCACCCCGGCGTAATAGCCAATCTTTCAGGTTATCTAAACCACCAATGTCAGAAATATTAGCAGTAGTCGGGTAAAAGTCCAGAATTTGGGTTTGGCGAATTGTCTGGCGTTTTTCTTCCAGAATCAGATCAACATCCTCACCCCGTAATTCACCATGCGTGGCGATCGCCCGCGCCAGAACCCGCCGAATTCGCTCGATCGATAAGCCCTGGCAGGAACGAATCAAATCATCCAGCGCCCGATTATCGATCGCTTTACCTGGCGCATCAATCAGCCGCTTGATCTCATCCCGAATTTCTAAACCGTTGGGTAAGGGAAACTCCAGAATCGTGATCGCTTCACTTAACTCATCGGGAATCGTGATTTGAGCCGCGATGATGACAATATTTTTCGGCTGAGACTTCAGTCGTCGGGCTAAATTTCGTAGTTTACGGGATACCGAAACATCCTCCAAAAACCGATGGAAGTCTCGCAGAATAAAAACTGCCGCCGCCGAATCCGGTAATTTTTCTACAAATTCCAGGGCTTGCAGCGGATTACGCTTCCCAAAGCCGCGATCGTTAGGATTGCCCTCATAGCCATCGACAAAATCCCAAATGTAAACAGCTCGATTTCCTAACCGGGCTGCCGCTTGCGCGATCGTGGCTTCAATCCGTTCTTCTTCGTGCGTCGGAATATAAATCAGCGGATAACGTGCCCGCAGTAGCAACTCAAATTCGTCATTAAAGCTCATAGTAGAAATTTTAAAACCGCAAACTCAGGAGTTCTCAACGTTGACTTAACATTGCACTCCTTCCATTGTGCCGTTTTCCGTTTGAGTTGCTAGTTCCGATCGGAAAGTTGATTTTTTAAGGATTCCAACGATGCCCACCGACGATCGATCGCTGGAGTCGTTGGGGTCGAGTTCTGCACTTCAATGCCCTGGCAGTTCTGGTCACAGAGTTGGCGTTGGGGCAGTTCCAAACACAGTTGTTCGTACAGCCAGGTGGCTGGCTCAAAGTAGCCTTGAGGCGGCAACGTTTCAATCAGCTCGTCGGACGAAATATCCTGTTCTAACAAGGCTAAATCATGGTTATCCGGTGTTTCACTCAACCAAATTAATTCAGTCGGAGCGATCGATAGCCGATAGTTATACTGTTGCAAACAGCGATGACAACTTAACGTGACGATCGCCTCGGCTTTGGCGGATACCTCCAGATAGTTCCCCTGGTGGACTACCTGAATCCAGCCCTGCACTGGCGTTAGTGTTTCCAGCCCCACGATCGGTTCACTAAAATCAATCCGCTCAGTGCGGTTGGGTGCCCTAGTCAGGCGAGGAATATAAATTGACTCCATGCTCTTTCACCTTCTTCAAGTCCCCGACGGAGGACTTAGCTCTCCCGTAACTTCACCACCAGCCGTCGATCGGGTTCCTGCCCCCGACTGTAGGTTTCTAGATCCGGGCACTCTTTCAATAATGTATGTAACTGTCGTCGTTCTGCGGCGGATAGCGACTGTAATTCGTACTCTGTCCCCGTTTCCCGCACTCGTTCAGCCGCACGATCGGCAATCGCTTGCAACTCCGCATAGCGCCGCTGACGATAGCCATCTAAGTCAATGGTAAATGCTCCCTGCTGATCTGGTTCTACGCCAATATTCAGAATCGTATTCGCCAGATATTGCACCGAATCAATCACCGCCCCGTTCTCACCCGTCAGTCCTTGAATTTGTTCGGGGGTAAGTTTCGTTTCGTCGATCGTCAACCAGCAACTCGATTCTCCGATCGCCGAACTCATTTCTGTTTTGACTGCTGCCGGAACCCCTGCCAACTGCAAAAACTCCTGTAACCACTGCTGCCCGCGCTGTATTTGACTGCTGTCCATAACAAGTACCATGTCAATTGATCGAGTAGTTGGAAGCACAGAGAAATCGTTTGAAGGCTACAACCCCCAAACGACTTCTGACAGGGTACTAGCTTTGAGCCTTCTTCTTCGTCCGGCTACCCGGCTCAAACGGAATAGCAGTTTTGCCCGTTGCTTTCACATCTACCGTCTTAGTTTCGGCATCCACAATCTTTTGGATTTCTTCCGGCAGTGCTTCGCGAGACAGAATGAAGGTTTGCAGGGTTTGGAAGATATTGGCAATCACCATATACATCAACACCCCGGCAGGCAGTGGGAAGAACAGAAACATGCCTGAAAAAATGATTGGCGTAATCTTATTAACCGTATCCTGACTGGGGTTAGAGCTGGGGCCTTGACCCGACAGCAGTTGGTTGACATAGATGCTGATCCCAAAGAAGATAATCATCCCCACAATATCCCAGTGGATCGTGCCATCGGCATCAATAGCGCCGACCCGTCCCAACGCATCAATGAAGAGGAAGCCTTTGTCCGCCGCCAGACCCGGAACAATCCCTTTGATCGTGACATCACCTGGCTGGAGGGCTGCGATCGTGCCATCGGCATTAATCTTGACCCGCTCCGCCCCGTTCACCACTTCCAATTTTGGCGTTAGCTTGGCTTTGGTATCTGGGTAATCTTCTAATAATGCTTTTAACGGTTTGCCTTCAAGCGTCTGGTATTCGACCGTGGTAGTTTCACCCACCGCTAATTTAGTGCCACCCGGAACGATCGCCGATACCCGCGCATGAATCCCATCGGTTAAGTAGATGTTTTGGGGACTACTGGTAAAAGCTTGCGGCTGAATTTGCTCAATCTGTTCTTGCGGCAGAATTTGAAAATTCAAGGTGTAGGGGACATCCGAGAAAGGTGATCCCCGCAGGGTAGCGAATAGAGCGAACAGAACTGGCATCTGGAAGAGGAGGGGCAGACAGCCAGCCAGGGGGTTGCCCAACTCTTGCATGACCTTTGCCATTTCTTCCTGCTGCTTGGCAGGATCATTTTTGTAGCGCTCCCGGATCTCTTGCTGGCGCTTCTGCATGATCGGCTGAACCACCTTCATCCGGCGCATATTCCGAATGGAACCAGCGCTGAGAGGGTACAACGCGAAGCGAATAACCAGTGTTAAAGCCACGATCGCCAGACCATAGCTCGGCACGATCCCATAGAAAAAATCCAGGATCGGCAGCATTACATTGTTGGAAAGAAACCCAATACCAAAGTCCATTCGCTCTAACCTGACCCTCGTTCTTCGAGTTTTCTGAATCTAAGTCTATCCAAATATCGACCCCAACATACAGGCTGTTGCCGACAATGAACTCTTTTTCTGGATCATCCCTGACT
This sequence comes from Pantanalinema rosaneae CENA516, assembly GCF_050753385.1. Classification (NCBI taxonomy): domain Bacteria; kingdom Bacillati; phylum Cyanobacteriota; class Cyanophyceae; order Leptolyngbyales; family Leptolyngbyaceae; genus Pantanalinema; species Pantanalinema rosaneae. The sequence continues at coordinate 13,178 of NZ_JBLZFZ010000067.1, read as the reverse complement.
ACCCAGTGAGCCACTTGCCTGTTGGGCGCGGGGGGATAGCTTCTCGTTGATGTAACTATAAACCTCGCGGAATTTAGGTACCGCCCGCAGTTCCAAACGGCTACCATCCTTGAGGGTTATCACCATATCGCCCCAACTCCCAATCCCTCTGGGCACAGTCACCACTTTGGCGACTTCTGAGTAGATGATATCGGAACGATCGCGACCCATCCAACCGCCCGTGACCGATATCCGGCGATCGGTAATGCGATAGCGCAACCACAAAGCCCGCACGATCGCACCAATGGTGAGGGGCAGACAGATTACCGTAAACCCCAGCAAAATATTAATAATTAAATCGCCGATGTGAGGTCCACCCTCGTAGTAGACTTCTTCACGAATACCCATCTAGCACCTCAGCGTCTGTTAGCAACTGCTCTAATTCTTGCAGAAATTGCTGATAATCGCATTGCAGCGCCTGGGGATGGACGGTAATCACTAAATCCCACCCTTGAGCCAAGCGAGGCAATAGCTGACGAAATGCCGCCCGCAACTGCCGCTTAATGCGATTGCGGACTACGGCTCGCTTATGGACTTTCTGGCTAATAGAAATGCCAATGCGGGTTCCCGGTTTAACGGAGTGGCGAGGTAGAGGAGGCACACCTGGGGTAGTTTGATTCGGGCGATCGGCGATCGACAGCGCTTGGCGTAGCCGCCTGAGCGTCAGATGTTTGCCTCTCAGGCGAGTTCCCCGTTGGTAAACCAGGTCAAAATCTCGCCGCAACTTCAGGCGATGCGCCCTCGGCAACCCCACATCAACCCCGCTTCCCTAAATTGGTGATGGTTAGGCAACCGCTAACCGTACCCGTCCCTTGCTTCTGCGAGCCTTTAGCACCCGCCGACCATTCTTGGTACGCATCCGAGCCCGAAAGCCAGAGGTTCTTTTACGCTTCCGACAAGTTCCGCCTAATGTCCGTTGAGTCATAACTATATTCTCCGATCGCGTCCCAATGGAGGTTCCAAAAAAGTCACAGTGTACGATTATATCATTAGGTTGCCGCGATAGGCGAACGAAAATGGAATGGGCTAAGTCTATTCAACTTACCCCATCCATCATTGCTGCTGACTGATTAGGAAATTTGAATTACCCAGGTGCCTAAGTAGCGGAGTAGCGGCACATCTCCAGGCGACAGGATTTGGCAGTTGAAGTAGAACATCCCGCCAAAACCGGGGTTTTTTACATCTTGGAGCCAAATTTCTACGCTGCTACCGGCGGGAATCGGTTCTTTAGGAAAGATTTCCAATAGATGGTTCTCTTTATTCCAGTTGACCTCCTGTAAAGGAACCGCTTTATCTTTAACCCGCACTTCAATCATCTTGGGGTTGAACGTGCCCTTGAAGTAATCAGGATACGAAATAGCAAATTGGGCAACGGCCAGCTTCATTTTTTTGGCAGGGATTCTCAAGCGATACCGATCCCAACCATTCGGTCTACCGCCATAGTCCAGGCGATAGCTCAAGTTATCCTCACCCTTAACTCCACCGAAAATCGTTAGTCCGGGCAAGCCCTGAGCAAAACTCATAGCAGGAATTCCCACTGCCAGACAGCCTGCGATGAGGCTAGAAACCACGTATTGCATCCGAGAACTAGAAGACATAAGCCTTTTCCCCAATTGGCAGAGGTTGTTCGACACTTCACTACACCTTAATCTTAAAACTCTAGCAGGCATTCATGAGTAAGATCACTCATTGGTTCGCCACTCTAGGGTAGCAATTTACCTGAACTGTAGAGCTTTTCAGGCAGACGATCTGCTGCTCTAAAAGTTCCATCAAGCTGAACGGCGGTAGTTCAGCCTTACGCCAATATTGAACGTTTATAAAGAAATTTTTATTTAGATAAATCTAAATCATAAGATAAGTTAAAGATCATAGGGACTATAGGGGAATCAACTTTAGGATCGTTGCCTGAAAACAGTTTGCAGAAGATCGGAAGTTGTGAATTTGTATTGCGGTGGGTTGAAATTAAAGGTTTTTTGTAGTTGCTAACCTGCCTGAATTTTTCACTAGGACATAGTCCTGGAAAGAATGGTTAAGGCAGTCTGTCTGCTTCCTGCTACAGATAATTCACCTAAGCATTGATAGTAGAGTCGTGAGAGCCAATGACTATAGCGATTGACAAACAAGCTGCTGAAGACGAACAACATCTTGCTGAAGACAAAACACACCGCAAGATTGGCATTCCTAAGGAAGTTTTTCCGAACGAGTGTCGAGTGGCAGCGACTCCAGATACCGCCAAAATTCTTCAAAAACTGGGGTTTGAGGTCTTGATCGAACACCAGGCTGGCGAGGCAGCTAACTTTTCTGACGAAGCATATCAGCAGGTTGGATGCCAGATTGTTGCTGATGCTCCGACTCTGTGGAGTGAAGCCGATCTGGTTCTCAAGGTGCGTCCCCCTCAGATGCACCCAACCGTTGGCAAGCATGAGACGGAATTGCTGAAAGAGGGTGGAACATTAATTAGTTTCATTTATCCCGCCCAAAATGCAGAATTGCTCGATCAGTTAGCTCAGCGTCAGGCAACGGTGCTGGCGATGGATGCCGTCCCTCGGATCAGCCGCGCCCAAAAGCTGGATGCCCTTAGCTCGATGGCAAATATTGCTGGATATCGGGCAGTAATTGAAGCAGCAAATCGGTTTGGTCGCTTTTTTACCGGACAAATTACTGCCGCCGGTAAAGTTCCCCCTGCCAAAGTGCTGATTATTGGCGCTGGAGTTGCGGGACTCGCGGCGATCGGCACTGCCAGAAGCTTAGGGGCGATCGTTCGAGCCTTTGATACCCGCCCGGTGGTGAAAGAACAGGTGCAGAGTCTGGGAGCCGAGTTTTTAGAACTTCAGTTTGCGGAAGACGGCACAGGCGAAGGTGGCTATGCCAAAGTCATGAGCAAAGAGTTTATTGATGCGGAAATGGCGTTGTTTGCAGCCCAGGCGAAAGAAGTCGATATCATCATCACCACGGCACTGATTCCGGGTAAACGGGCTCCCATTTTGATTACCCGTGACATGGTAGAGAGCATGAAAGAAGGCTCTGTCGTGGTGGATATGGCAGCCGAGCAAGGTGGCAACTGTGAAGTTACCCAGCCAGGAGAAGTCTGCCAGCATCATGGAGTGACGATTATCGGGTTAACCGATCTGCCAAGCCGGATGGCGAACCAAGCCAGCCAACTGTATGGCAAGAACCTGTGCTATCTGCTGGAAGACATGGGTGGAGCCGAGGGCTACAAAGTGGATCTGGATGATGAGGTGATTCGGGGAGCATTAGTCCTGCACAATGGCGCGATTACCTATCCCCCGCCTAAGCCTGCCACACCACCCGCCCCGCCCCAGCCTGCCGCTACTCCAACTGTAGTCGCCGCCACTCCTGAGAAGACCTCCCAGGTCAATATGGGATTAGTGTGGATGGGATTGATCGCCGCCTTGCTATTTGGGCTTGGCAGCGTCGCTCCCCCCTCTTTCCTCTCCCACTTCACGGTGTTTGTGCTGGCCTGTTTCGTCGGTTGGCAGGTGATCTGGAATGTCACCCCCGCCCTACATACGCCCTTAATGAGCGTAACGAATGCAATTAGCGGCATTATCATCATTGGCGGTATGTTGCAGATTTCTGGATCGCTCAACTCTGCCACGACCATTCTGGGCGCGATCGCCATTTTGATTGGCACGATTAATATTTCCGGTGGCTTCCTGGTAACCCAACGAATGCTGAAGATGTTCCAGCGCTAAGCATCTGTCAAGGAATCAAGCATGGGGTAGTCAAGCTCCGACTCCTCCCCTGCCCCACCTGCCTCATCCCATTTACACCTTGAACTAGAAGGTCTATGTCAAATAATCTTCTGACCGTTGCCTATATTGCGGCAAGTGCATTATTTATCCTCAGTCTGGCGGGATTGTCCAACCAGGAAACTGCCCGGAAAGGCAATGTGTTTGGTATCGCTGGAATGCTGATTGCTTTCATTGCCACTGCCGTTAGTAGTGTCAGTGCCTATGGCTTGCTCACAGGAGTCGTTTTACCCGGCGCGATCGTGGGTGCTATCCTCGCGTCTCGGGTTGCCATGACCTCCATGCCGGAACTGGTGGCAATTCTCCATAGCTTTGTCGGTTTAGCCGCTGTGCTGGTCGGATTTGCCAATTACCTCAGTCCCGATGCTTCCCTCCAGGGCGTAGAGGCAACTATCCATGAGATTGAGATCTACATTGGCGTGTTTATTGGGGCGATTACCTTTACAGGCTCAATTATTGCCTTTGGCAAGCTGCGCGGCATCCTCAGCAGTAAGCCGTTAACTCTGCCTGCCCGTCACTTGCTGAACCTGGTCATGCTGCTGGCTTGCATTTGGTTAGGTATAGAGTTTATGGGTGGCAGTTTACTCACCGGGCTGCAATCGCTAATTGCCATGAGTGCGATCGCGGGTGTGTTGGGTCTGCATCTGGTGATGGCGATCGGGGGAGCCGATATGCCCGTCGTGATCTCGATGCTCAACAGCTATTCGGGTTGGGCTGCTGCCGCCGCCGGATTCATGCTCTCGAATGACCTGTTGATTATTACCGGGGCACTGGTGGGTAGTAGCGGGGCAATCCTCAGCTACATTATGTGCCGCGCCATGAACCGTTCGTTTATTAGTGTGATTATGGGCGGATTCGGAGCTGGTGCAACAGGAACAGGCCAGAGCGCCCAACCGACGGGAACGGTGACTGAAGCCAACGTGGAAGATACCGCCGAACTGCTAGAAAACGCCAAGAGCGTCATCATTGTGCCGGGATATGGCATGGCAGTTGCCCAGGCTCAGTACCCAATCTCCCAAATTACCAAATATCTCCGTGATCGCGGTACGAAAGTTCGGTTTGGCATTCACCCGGTAGCGGGACGGATGCCGGGACACATGAATGTGCTGTTGGCAGAAGCGAATGTGCCCTACGACATCGTGCTGGAAATGGAGGAAATTAACGAAGACTTCCCGGAAACCGATGTGGTGTTAGTCGTTGGTGCGAATGACACCGTGAACTCCAGTGCCATGGATGACCCAAATAGCCCGATCGCGGGAATGCCCGTCCTGGAAGTGTGGAAGGCAGGCACAGTTGTGATTATGAAGCGAAGTATGGCCAGTGGCTATGCGGGCGTTGATAATCCTGTGTTCTACAAAGAAAACACGCGGATGTTATTTGGGGATGCCAAGAAGAATGTCGATGCTCTGGTAGCGAAGTTCAATAGTCGGGCAGAACTGGCAACGAGCCGCGCCTAACCTGGCATTGCCAATCAAGTCTCTGTGCTGCGATCGTCTTTCTCGGGAAGGGCGATCGTTTTTTGTGGCAAAAATTCACCTAAAAAGAAGCTGCCCAAACTAATTGGACAGCTTTGTCGATCGACGTTTCTATCGGAGACAATGATTATGCTTCCGCTGCTGCTGCCGCCGCTACCGGATAGACGCTGACCTTTTTCCGGTTCTTCCCATACGGTTCAAAGGTTACAATCCCAGGCACCAGGGCAAACAGCGTATCATCATTTCCCCGTCCGACATTGTTGCCGGGATGGATCTTGGTGCCCCGTTGCCGTACCAAAATATTCCCAGCTTTAACAATTTGTCCACCATACCGTTTGACACCTAACCGTTGGGCATTCGAATCCCGTCCGTTCCGTGTACTACCTGTCCCTTTCTTATGAGCCATTGTTTTCTCTCGTCCTTACGATCGTGACTATATTAAGCGTGTCAGGATTAACATTGCCCTACTGACACCTTAGCAGAACAACCTATTCAGCGGCTTCAGCGGCGGCTGCCGTTGCGATCGCAGTTCCACCGACATTGATGCTGGTGATCATTAACCGGGTGAGTTCCTGCCGATGACCTTGCTTTTTGCGCGTCTTCTTCTTCGGGCGCATTTTGTAGACGATGACTTTGCGACCACGCAAGTGCCGCATCACCGTACCTTCTACCGTAGCTCCATCGACCCAGGGTTGCCCAATGGTGACTTCGCCGTCATTCTGCACAAACAGCACTTTATCGATGCTGACCGAACCATCTGCTTCTACGGCTAACCGTTCCACGTCATAGAACCGACCTGGCTCGACCCGAAGTTGTTTACCGCCCGTTTCAATAATTGCGTAAGCCATGAAATTGCCCTAAAGATTGCCGTACAGGTAGCCTGTAAAGGCTTTAATTGTGTCTGACCTGATCCGAGCAGGAATAGACGACAATTTACCAGTATGCCGACTCGATCGTAGCCTTGTCAAGCATTGTTTAGACTGGGTTCCCAGGATACAGTCGGAGAGTCAAAAGTCGGTCTTGTTGTTCCACCTCAGCGAACTGTGATGCCCCCTACGCCTGCGTCCTCCAATCCAGTGATCTTCTGGCTGCGGAAAAACCTATTTAATACTTGGTACAACAGCCTGCTGACGATCGCCTGTCTGGTTGTGATTTATCAGGTGTTCACAGGGGTCGCAACGTGGGTCACGACGACTGCCCAATGGTCAGTGGTAACGACTAACCTGCGATTGTTCTTGATCGGTCGCTATCCGGCAGATTTGGCTTGGCGAGTGGGTGGAGTTGCCGCGATCGTCGTCGCGCTGATGGGATTATGGGTGTTTCAACTGACGCTGCACCGTTCACCGATCAAAGCCCGACTGCGGCAGGTCATGTTGCTGCTACTACCTATTGCCGCCGGACTCAGTTTGTGGTTGATTGGCGGTGGATTAGGACTAACACCCGTCAGCACCAATTTGTGGGGCGGATTGTTGCTCACCCTGTTCGTGTCGGTGATTAGTATCGTGCTGGCATTCCCCCTGGGAGTGTTGCTGGCGTTGGGACGACGGGGTTCCTTACCTGTATTGCGTGGGGCGTGTACGGTCTATATCGAAGTCATCCGGGGCTTACCTTTAATTGGCATTCTGTTTATGGCACAGGTGATGTTGCCCTTAGTGCTACCGGGGCAATGGCGGTTAGATCGGGTACTGCGGGCGATCGCGGGATTAGTGCTATTCAATGCCGCCTATCTTGCCGAAAATGTGCGTGGGGGGTTGCAGTCGATTCCTAGAGGACAAACGGAAGCGGCGAAAGCATTGGGATTGAATCTGCCCCAAACCTTGATCCTGATTGTGTTACCGCAAGCACTCCGGATTGCCGTTCCCAGTATTGTTGGGCAATTCATTTCCTTATTCAAAGACACATCGCTCCTATCTCTATTTGCCTTATTGGAGTTAACCGGAATGGGGCGATCGATTCTGGCACAACCGCAATTTTTAGGACGCAATGCGGAAGTATTTCTGTTTTTGGGGCTAATTTACTGGCTATTTTGCTACACGATGTCGATCGTCAGTCGGCGCTTGGAACAGGTCAAGTCGCATTAACTATTAGTCAAAACCTTATAGAGATCTGCCAAAGTTTATTTCCTCTTTAAATAAAAACACCGGGATACCAGGCGGATGGCTGTAACAAGGGTGTAGGTGCTGTGATTGGGCGCATGGAGGCGAGTTGATTGCCTCACATTAACTGTGCCTGCCGTCGATCGCCTAAACCACCCGATGTTAAAGCGTGATGTATGGTCACTCAATTCCTGATTTGCAAACTTTACGCTACTCGACAGCGTTCGACCGGCTCTTCCTCTCACCCGGAACAGGGCATGACTATTCTGGAATTGGTCATTGTGCTCGTGATTATGGGAATCTTGGCGGCGATCGCAATTCCCGGTTTTGCGGGTCAAATTAAGCGGGCGCAACAGTCAGAGGCTCAATCCCATGTCGGGGCGATTTTGCGATCGCAACAGGCGTACTTTTTAGAAAAAAATACCTATGCGACAAATCTGGCTCAGCTTGGCTTAAAGATTCCGAATAACGTTCGGTATAGTTACTCAATGCAACGATTTTCTAACCATAGAAACCAAGCTGGAAATCGGGTGAATGGTATCACAACCAGCGCTATTCCAGCCCGTGGCTTTAACGGATATATGGGAAAAGTTTGGACTGAGAATACTCCGGTTGGAGCGGTGTCTCAATCTGTATTATGTGAAGGGGCGGCGGGTGCGACTAATTTTATGGGGCGTTTTACCTATTGTCGCTAGACCGGCATCACTAACGGTTCCCAGGAATTAGTTGCTTCAAGTTGTTCCATTCTGATCTGGAATCGAGAGATTTCTTGACGTAGTTCTTGAGCCACATGGTTCAGTTGTTTAATCGCCAGATTAATCTCTCGTAGAGAATCTGTTGATTGTAAAGAGCTACTATTTAACTGCATCATGGCTTCGCTAATTTGTTGCGCTCCTTGAGTTTGGGCATCCATGCCCTGATTCACCAGTTCAAAGCGAGGCGTTAAGTGTTGTACCTGATCAATAATCTGAGTCATCTGCTCGGAAATCGTCGCGACATCAATGACACTCCGCCCAACTTCCGCCGTAAACCGATCCATTTCCATCACTCCAGCAGACACGGATGACTGCATTTCTTTGACCATTTGTTCAATATCCAAGGTCGCGATCGCAGTTTGATCAGCTAAACGGCGAATCTCTCTGGCAACAACGGCAAACCCAAAACCATGCTCACCCGCTTTTTCCGCTTCTATGGCTGCATTTAAAGAGAGTAAATTCGTTTGATCAGCGACTTTTGTAATGGTCAATACGATCGTATTAATGCTATCCGCTTTCTCACTAATGGCACCTAGTTTAGTCGCGATCGAATTTGTCGCCGTCATAAAACGCTGCATACTCATTTCCATCCGACTTAAATCTTGTTGACTGGCGGTTGCGGCGATCGTGGTGGCTTGGGAGGAAGTGGTCACTTCTTCCATCGTATTCAGCAATTCTTTAGAGGTAACTGCAATCTCTTTTGCCGTAGCCACTACCTGATGCGTAGCCGCAACCTGTTCGGTCATTGTGGCTTCTAATTGTCTACCGGAAGCCGCCACTTGAGTTGCAGACGTTGTAATTTGAATTCCTGATCGTTGGATGCGACTAATCAGAGCATTTAAGCGATCGCTCATGGTTTGAAATGCCACCAGCAGTTTACCAATTTCATCTCCTCGCTTGGCATCAGCCTGGATTTGGGTTGTTAAATCACCAGCAGAAATTTTTTCTGCCATGCCAACAACACGGACTACGGGAATAGAAATTTGTTTAGCAATCAATAAGCCTAAAACAATTGCAGTCAGCGGCCCTAGACCCATGCCTAAAACGACCCAAAAGGTGCTTTGAGTCACATCCTCTTGCGCCATTTGGAGCGTCTTCATGGCAGTCTCATCATTAATCTTTAATATGTCCAAAATTGATTCTGTTAAGGCATCAAAAAGTGGCTGATTTAGTTGCGATCGCTCGCGTAATTGTTTTAACACCTCACTGGCCGCGATCGCGGCTTGCATTTCGGGGGAGTTCTGTCTACCCTGCTGGAGCAGTTCCACTTGCCGAAAGCCAGGGGTTAAAACGCCTAATTGCTGAAATTTATCATGGAGTTTCAGTAACGCTTCATGCTGTTGTTTCCAGTTATCCCATTCGATTAAAAGCTGCTTATATTGAATATCCTCTTCGGGGGTTCTAGGAGCAGGTTCATACTGGCTAAATCCATCATCAATCTGCTTCCAGGCTCGTTCAATTCTGGCTAGCTCAATTCGTCGCTGAGATAATTCCAGACTTGGATCCAGCAAAGCCCGTTCCGAAGATTGAACTTGGGTTTTACCTTCATTGACCTTCCATAGCCCAATCACGCTTGGCAAACTGTTGGTACTAAATGTATTGATATGATCGCTAAGTCTGGCATTACCACTCCAACCCACCAGGGCAACCGCTAGCACTAATAGTCCCATGAACAAAAATGCTATTGTCAACCGCATTTGTAAGGACATTTGCTTCAGCATATTTTTTTCTTTATAAAACTAACTCAAGGAATAATCACTCTTTAGATTAGAGGGTTAATCGGCTGGTCAGTCTATCGTCTAAAGTCTAGATTTACCCTGACTTGCAATGCCGGATGTTGAGGGATTGGTTAAAATCAAGGCAGCACAAATCTCTATGATTCAGTCAGCTATTACTGGCGAATCCTGAGGATCACTGATTTGAATAAATTTTTGATATAGCAAAAAAGGGAGCAGATTCATGATCAAACGATCGCTCCCAATCAAATTATTTCAACGCGTTAGAAATAATTCTGATTACGCTTTATTTGCCCACTCTTTTGCCCAATTCAGGGTGGCATGAACCGTTTCTAACGTTGCCGCCTCACAATAAAGTCGGAGTACCGGTTCCGTACCACTAAAGCGAATTAGCAACCAACTTTGATCGGCTAACCGTAATTTGTAACCATCTACCGTATTGCAATCAATCACTTGGCGACCCGCGACCTCCGTTAAAGGTTGCGTTTGCAGTTGATTCAGTAATCGTGCCCGAACTTCCATATTGGCTAACGGCAGATCGATGCGATCGTACTCGGAAGCAAAATTACACCGGGTTTGCAACTGGCGATACAGATCACTTAAGTCTGCTCCAAACTGCACGATCGCTTCTAACACATACAATGCAGACAACAAAGCATCTCGCTCAGGGATATGAGTGCCATAACCAATGCCACCGGATTCTTCACCCCCCAGTAGCACTTGAGTCTCTAACATGCGATCGGCAATATATTTGTACCCGATCGCGGTTTCAAACACCGACAAACCATGTAACGCCGCTACTTTGGGCATTAAATCAGAGCCACTCAGAGTTTTCACCACTTCTCCCTGGAAGTTGTGATGTTTCACCAAATGTTGGATCAGAATCGGAATTAAAATTTGGGAACTGAGAAAATTGCCCTGGCTGTCCATTGCCGCAATCCGATCGCTATCCCCATCAAATGCCAGTCCTACCGTTAATTCTGATCCCTGATGCTGGGCAACCTGCTGCGATAATTTGGTTAAATACCGGGGTAACGGTTCCGGTGCGCCTCCTTCAAACAATGGATCGCGATCGCTATTAATTTCGTGAATGGGCACTTCGAGTAATTGCTCCAAACCACCGGCGGCGGCTCCATGCATAACATCGGCAAACACGGTTAACCGTCCTTGCTGAATCGTCTCCCGAATTGCGGCAATATTCACCTTGGGACGCAACCCCTCACAGTATCCTAACCAGGGATTAAACATCTCTAGCTTACCGGGAGTAGCGGCGGGGGCAAGTGGTTCCGTTAATTGGGCTTCTACCTGGTGGGTAACCGATGGCGGTACCGAGCCACCAAAGGCACTTTTGATCTTTAACCCAGAATACTTACCAGGATTATGGCTGGCGGTGATCACTAAGGCTCCTAATGCATTAAATTGCTTTGCTGCCCAACTAAACGCCGGAGTCGGGGCATAGCAATCGGATAGCAGCACATCAAAGCCTGCCTGTTGCACTGCTTCAGCCGTAATCTGAGCAAATTCCTCAGATAAAAAGCGCCGATCGTAGCCCACAATTACTAAACGATTTTGGGTGGTGCTGCCGTAGGTATCGGCTAAGACCTGGGCGGCGATCGGGGCAACTAGTTTGAGGCGATCGCAGGTGAAATCTGCGGCAATCACCCCTCGCCAACCATCAGTACCAAATTTAATGCCGCTCGCGATCGAGGATAGGGGAGAGGGATGGCTCATGAACAAACTGCCTCGCTGGAAAACGTTAACGACTTGTCTTTTGAGTGTATGGGGAGAATTGACCCTGCGGCTATTATTCGTCTAGCTTAAGCTTGGGAATTAGCTCAAGCGACCGCAGAGAAATGCCAGGGTAAAATGCATCCATTTACTGAATTCAGTTAAATAGGAATAAATCCGTCGATCGTCAGGATTTTGTACCAAACCAGTCATAATCAGGGGAATTTTTTAGTACAGAGATGAATGTCACTGAAATAACAATCCGAACTGCCCCCCAACCCCCAATTCTGGGGGAGCCGAACCTCAAAGTCCCCCAGAATTGGGGGCTTAAAGCCCTACGGGCATACCAGAAAAGGGGGCGATCAAAGTTAAGTGTGTCCTTAAGTCAGAGCCATTCGTACAGAGATTACTCCACTCCGGAACTGCTTTGCCCCTCACTGTTCATTCATAGTGCATCATGCGCATTTTAATCGTAGAAGATGACGAGTTCACCGCCAAAGCCCTCGGCAGTATTTTATCTGACCAAAATTATGCCGTAGAGACAGCCGCCGATGGCGAAGTTGGATGGGAACTCGTTGAGTCTTTTAGTTATGACCTGATTTTGTTGGATGTCATGCTACCGAAGTTGGATGGCATCAGTCTATGCCAGAGACTGCGATCGCGGGGAATCCAGGTGCCTATCCTCTTATTAACCGGGCGTGATACCGGACACGATAAAGCGATCGGGCTAGATGCCGGTGCTGATGACTATGTCGTGAAGCCCTTTAATGCCGAGGAACTGGTGGCTCGGATTCGTGCCCTCCTTCGCCGAGGTGGAGCCGCCACAAGTCCAGTGTTGGAGTGGGGCAACTTGCGCCTTGATCCTAGTACCTGCGAGGTCAGCTATGGGGCGCGGTTATTGCCATTAACTCCCAAAGAATATGCCTTATTAGAACTATTTCTCCGCAATCACCATCGTGTCTATAGCTGTTCCATGATTTTGGAACATCTCTGGTCATTTGAGGATACCCCCGGCGAGGAAGCCGTTCGGACTCACATTAAAGGACTGCGGCAAAAGTTAAAAGCCGCCGGAGCACCCACTGATGTAGTCGAAACGGTCTACGGCATTGGCTATCGACTGAAACCCCTGGAAGAAGCAACGACGACAGCCAAAAAAAAGGCAGGTAAGTCAGCCGATCTGCCCCCTGTGAATCCCGAAGCCCAGCAACAAACCCTCGCCGCGATCGCAGATCTGTGGAAACGGTTTCAAGACCGCATTCATAATCAACTTGCGGTGTTAGAACAGGCGATCGCGGCATTAACCAATAATCAAATCACTGAAGAACTGCGCCAGCAGGCAGAACAAGATGCCCACTCCTTAGCTGGTGCCTTAGGTAGCTTTGGGTTAGCCAATGGCTCTAAACTTGCCCGCAAGATCGAACATATCCTGCGCGAAGCCACCCAGCCCCTCCGCCCCAACCAACTCAAAATCCTACCCGAACTACTCGCTGGTCTACGCCAAGACATTGACCAGCACCAATCTGAATCCTCCCCATCTCCCCCATCCTCCCTATCTCCCTGTCTCTTATACACATCT
>NZ_JBLZFZ010000066.1:0-39082 GCF_050753385.1 Pantanalinema rosaneae CENA516 | reverse complement strand
AGATGTGTATAAGAGACAGCCACTCCCCACTCCCCACCTCCCCTACATGGATCACCTCAACTTCCTATCCGACTATCTTGCGGCTAGCCTACGCCTATCGGTGCCCCTAATGTTTGCCGCCTTAGGGGGACTGTATTCCGAGCGATCGGGGGTGTTGAATATTGCCCTGGAAGGCATGGTGCTGACGGGAGCATTTACCAGTGCGGCGGTGACCTTTCTGACGGGTAATCCCTGGTTGGGAGTCCTGGCTGCGTTTGGGGCGGGTGGCTTGGTAGGCTTACTTCATGCCTATCTCAGTGTGACCTTGCGGGTTGATCAATTGGTGTCTGGGTTAGCGATCAATCTCTCAGTCGCCGGACTGACCGCCTTTATGTCCCGCCTGGTGTTTAGTCGTGAAGTCACCCAGCGCTTACCCGGAATTGCCCCGATCGCCCTACCCGGACTGAACCAGATTCCCCTGCTGGGCAAGCTTTTGTTTGAGCAGGATGCCCTGGTATATTTACTCCTCATTTTGATCCCGGTTAGCACGTATGTACTGTTTCATACCAGTCTGGGATTAACGCTGCGGGCGGTGGGCGAATATCCCAGAGCTGCCGATACGGCGGGAATTCGGGTGGGGTGGGTGCGCTATCTCAGTGTCAGCCTCAGTGGTAGTCTGGCGGCATTAGGGGGAGCTTATTTAGCGCTGGTACATATTAAGTTTTTTACGGAGGGGATGAGTGCTGGGAAGGGCTTTATTGCTCTGGCTGCCCTGATTTTTGGTCGTTGGCATCCCGTTTATACGGCGATGGCATGTCTATTATTTGGCGCGACTGAAGCCTTACAACTCCGCATCCAGGCATTTAATCTCCGTATACCCTATCAATTTTTATTGATGTTGCCCTATGCGATCGCGCTGCTGGCGATGGTGGGGTTAGCTGGAAAATCGACGGCTCCGGCGGCGTTAGGCATTCCCTATGTCAAAGAAAGCACAGAAGACTAAAATTGCCAAAATCTGACCTATTTCGGATTGTGTCAAGCTTATGCCACATTGCAAACTGTTCTAAATTCGCTTGAGTCATTGGGTGATTTATGAAATATCGTTTACTAAATTCCTGCATCCGACGCGATTTCCTCAAGGAGGCGACTGTGATGAAGTATCTACCGACGGCGTTAATCCTGTTGACTGGTGTCATAGCAACGGCTGTACCGACGATCGCTCAGGAGTTGAGTCCCTCCCCTGCCGTTCAGACTCAGCCGCCAGTCACTCCCAATACCTTATTACTAACCGAACCTGCTTCGGTGCGACGATCGGGAACATTGGCGCAACCCCGTACCTCCCCCTTTGATCCCAACGACCTGGATTCGGTAGCCGGATCGATGCAGGTCAGACCCCAGCGCCCCCAGAATCCCTTACCATCGATCATTCCGGACGAATTTATGCCCAAACAGGCTCCCCAACCTGCTCCGATCAATCCGATCGATTACTTTCAACCCCCGGGGCCTGAGTCCGGCTTACGGCTGACTGTTCCGACCGATTGATTGGATCATTCACCTTTAAGGTTTTTCCAGCTTGCGATCGGGGCAGACGGGTATTGATCGCTAATCGATAGAAATGATTGAAGCGGGTTGACTCTGCCCAATCCGGTAATGTTGCTTGGCGTTGTCTGGTAAAAACTTTTTGAAAGTCTGTGCTGGGAGAGCCTGTGATCGGGTCACGGGTAGGGACAATGCAGCGCTGGCAGGGGTTAATGCCGTCAAACTGCACATCGCCAATGTGAAATGACACGGCAGTCCCAGCCTGACCAAATAACTGATCTTCCCAAAAGGCGATCGTGTCCGCGATCTCCAGGTTTGTCCGAAATCGTTGCCGCACATTGCCTAGCGTTAGTTCGGGAAACCAATGGGTCACGGTTTCCAGGGTCGCTGTGCTAATTAAGGTGGGTCCTGGTGAATCTGTGTCATCCGGGAAGCCCATCTCTGGGTTTTGAATCAGATGAACGGCAAATCCAAAGTCATCACTCAGCCAGGTTTCCAGGTGCGATCGCTCGGTATCCAGATGAAAGCATTCCTGTTGTTCAGTCCCTTCTCGCCGGAGGCTGACGGTACGAGCCGCTAGATCAAAGCTGGCACGAATGTGATGGATGGCGGCGGTACGTTTGCCGTTGATCACCCTGCCCTGCTGATCGACGATCGCAAACTCCCGATCGCCCTGCAATGCCCCACTGGGCAAAATAGTTGCTTGGGGAACGGCGATCCCATCCAGTGACTTAATCGGATAGAGAAAAATTTGAGCTAAATAGGGCATGGGCTGAGACTAGAGGCGATCGCGGTTGCTCCAGTCTACAAGCTCTCTGACCGCAATGGCTTCAAGAACTGCTCAAGCGCTTGAGATAGTCCCATCCTCGTTGGGGCCAGACATGCTTCCGTCCAGTTTTTTCCGCGATCCACTGGGCAACTTTTGGGCCCGACCAAGCTCCTCCATCCGGGGCTGGCTGTTGCAAGATGGTTTGCAGTTCCTGTTGTTGTTCGGGGGTAAGGAGCGATCGGGCAGAGGGTTGGCGTTGCTGGTTACGGTTCTTGATGGCGATCGGTCCCTCGCGGTTATAGCGCTGGACAATTTCTTTGGCATAGTCGTAGTTGAGATCCACGGCTTGCGCGGCTTGTTTAATCGTCCAGTTTTGGGCAACCAGATGTAACAATTGCCAGCGACGGGCTTCGGTCGTGTCATTCGCCTGTCGATAATAAGTTTTCAGTTGTTTGACCGTCAGATACGGTTCGAGTTTGGCTTTTGGTGGCATACCGCTTTTACCCTTGAATCGCCTGCATCAACGGTGTGACCTCCCGCAGGTAAGTCCCGGGGTTGAGGTCAATTGGCAACCGGATTGGGGGCGAGTCAGGGGCAATAGTGGTCTGAGTAGGGGAATCTGTCACGATCGCGATCTGAGTTTGGGTTTGAAGCTGATGTTTTTCGGTGTACTCCCGAATTTTTGTCTGGGCAACCGCATAGGTGCGAGTGGTAGATGGAATTTGCCGGAGAAAGCTAATGGCTCCTAAAAAATCACCTAACTCGGCGCGATTAAACGCTTTTTGCAGCATCACCTCCGCCCGGATTTGCTGTTTATGGGTATATTCAGCAATCTTTTGTTGAGCTAAGGGATGAATCGGGCTTTGGGTAGGAATCTGTTGAAGAAAGGCGAGGGCGGCGGTAAAGTGGCGCTGTTGTGCCTGGTCATAGGCGTGTTGCAACGATCGACGGGCGGCTTGCTGTTCCTGCTGCCATTGGGCGATCGTCTGTTGGGCAGAGGGGTGGGCGCTACTTTCAGGGGCAATCGCCTGCACTAACTGCATGGCTTCACTCAGTCGTCCTGCCTGGTAGTGTTGCACTGCCGCTTCCAGGGTCTGAGTATCGTTCCAGGCGGCATCGGTATTTAACAGGCTCAAGCCACTTGCACTTACGGTAAGCGCCACGGCTAATCCAGCGCCTAGGTGTAACGAAGCGGCGATCGTCTTTCCAGAGGGGGGCAGAGAGCTATCTGCATCAGGTTCTGGCTGGAGAAGATCCGCATCTAGTCTGGGAGGGTTTTCGGGATCAAAGCGAGGTAAATCTAAATCATCTTCTGGATCAAACTCATCCAGAACGGTCGCGATCCCATCCAGCCCATCCTCCAGATCCGTCCAGGTCAGGCAGAACTCGGTATCATCGGTAGTTGCCCAAGGATCGGGGAAGTCGGTGGTTGGGAGGTCTAGGTCGGTGTCCTGGGGGAATGGCGGTATAGTTAGTCCTGGAATCGTGATCGTGGTGATGTCTGGACGACTGGGTGCCGCCGATCGCAGCGGTAGATTATTGATCAGGGGCTGAAGGTCTGCCAACACTGCGATCGCGGTCGGATAGCGGTGGCTGGCATCGTCACAGACCATGCGGTCGAGCAAAGCAATCAACCCTGGATTGGACTGGTAGATGGCGGGGGCAAGCTGATCGTGCCAACGAATCGTTTGGGTGACTGGATCAGGGGCAAATTGGGTTGGATCAACGCCAGTCAGGGCTTGAATTGCCATCATCCCGATCGCATAGACATCGCTAGCCGGACTGGGTAAACCCCAATGGTGTTCGGGGGGATGGTAGGGATGGCTCGGGGAGGAATGACAGGGAACTGATTGCCCTAATAGTTCTAATAAAATCTGTTGGGAGCGGCGCAGTTGCTCAAAGCCAATCACAACCAGTTGGCGATCGGATTGCCGAATTAAGTTATCGGGTTTGAGGTTGCCATGCCAGCACCCCTGTTGATGGACGGTGGCTAACGGTTCCAGAATGTCTAACAGCAGTTGACTCACCTGCTCCGTTGTCCAGGGTTGCCGGGGAGCTAGCTCAAACGTTAATGGGTGTCCATGGATAAACTCCTGCACACTGTAGAAGCCATACTCGGTTTCAAAGTACGCTAACAGTGAGGGAATTTGGGGATGGCGACCCAATTGTTCCAGCAGGCTGGCGGCATGGGTAAGATGTGGTCGCCCGATCGCAGGATAAGCGGCAATGTCGGGAATGGGTTTCACGTATTGGATGACGCATTCCGGTTGGCTAGGACGATGTAAATCTTGAGCCAGATAGGTTCGTCCCCAGGCGCGGCTCGCCAAAATTTGAATCACCTGGTAGCGCCCATCCAAAGGCTTTTCCAGGTCAAGATCACTTACTTCAGTCGGCAATCCTACCGTTAACATTCCTCATACTCCCGGCAACATTCCAGATACAGCCGTCCTGGCTCATGGGTAATTGAGACAGTCGTGAACAAAGGGTTATGACAGGTGCGTGTTCACACTTGATTGGGGATCGCTGTATGCACCGTGCTAACTTTTTCACGCGCGGCTATGGCTCTCCGGAACAAGTTCTGGGTTCCTAACGACTCTTCATCTAAGGGGCAAGTGATCTGACGATCGCGCTGTCTCCTCAACATCGACTCGTTTGCCCTCCCTGCATAATTTCGTGCGGGGAGGGTATGGGTCTGGTAAATTTCCGGCAAAAGTACGGATAAGAACCGCAAAAACTATGAACTTTTCATGAGTTAAACCATAACTTTATGGAATCTTTAGCCATTTCCGTGAAATCCCGGATTACGCTTGGATCAGATAAATATGAGGGCGTGTCTACGAGGTTAACCAGATTGATTTGAATCCTAATCCTGATCTTCTTGGAGGTGCTATGCGTCAAGGAAAGCTGATTTCACTCACAGGAGCGATCGCCATCCTTGCGATTGGCTGTGCATCCCCTCCGTCTGCCCTCGAAACCTCACAGGCCGCCCGAGAGTTAGCGGCGAGGGAACAGGTGCAGTCGATGTTATTCGATCAACAAACGCACTTTCTGACGGCGAATTCCTTCTCCGGTTCCCTGAAAAAAACCGATGTCGCGGCGACCCCCTTAGAAACCCAGAGTTATCGCTTCAAAATTCAACTGCACTCTGGCAATCCCCAGCGCGTGTCAGTAACGGCGATCGCGAAGGAGCCTACCCTCCGGAGCTTCACGGGGGCTGTATTTGCCATGCCATCCGAACAGGGTAAGATCACCATCTCGCAAATTTGTGCGACGACCACTCCTTCGACCGAACCTGTGCCGATTCCTGCCGCACCGACCAACCTCCGGGAAGAGGTGAAGTGCCCAGAAGGGTCGCGATCGCTGTCGGCTCTACTTGCCCAACGGCAAGGCTGGCGGTTGGAGTAATCATCACACTTTGCGAATGCCTAAACCGGGGTAATGGTTGGGAATAACGCGACCATGCTGAAAGCTTGCCCCGATAAAGGGATCATCCACCAAATTGAGATGACTATCTAAGTCCAGGTAGTCGGCTAAGGGGGATAAATGCGCCAGGGCGGTATTGAGGAGCGAACTATCCGAATAACAGCCAAACATAACTTTTAAGCCACAGGCACGGGCGGTATGAATCATGCGCATCGCTTCAGTTAACCCCCCTGCCTTCATCAGCTTAATGTTGATGCCGTGAACCCGATCGGCAAGGGGCAGAATATCGTAGCTAGTGAAACAACTTTCATCGACAAAAATTGGCAAGGGGGAAGCGCGATAGAGTGCGGATAGATCGCCCTCCTGACCTTTGGCTAATGGTTGTTCGATATAGGTTACTCCCTGTTCTGCCAACCAATCTGCCATCTTGAGAGCTTCTGCCAATTCCCAGCCCCCATTGGCATCGACACTAATTTGGGTGATGTGGGGAGCCGCCGATCGCACCGCTTGCAACATAGCTTGATCCGCCGCAATGCCTTCGGGACTGCCCAGTTTTACCTTTAAGGCTTGAATGCCTTGAAACGGTAGAGCCACGGTTCCCCGTCCTAACCAATCCCATACCCGTTGTTGGGCAATGTCCGGCGGATTAATCCCGATCGTCACGGAGGTCGGCACAATCCGATCGAGGTCTAACCCCCAGAGTTGCCACAAAGGCAGATTAGCGTATTTCCCTGCCCAATCCTGTAATGCTACATCCAGGGCGGCTCTGGCTCCCGACAGAATCCGGTTTTCGGCTAAGAGACGATCGATGCGCTGACGTTCTAAGGGACTGAGGGCTTTTAACAGGGGAGCAATGGTTTGTAGTGAGCGCGCGATCGCCTCGGTGGTTTGGGGTTGTTCGCCGATCGAGAAGGGTGAGGCTTCCCCCCAACCTCGAATGCCCTCATGTTCCACCTCAACCCAAACATTGGTGGTTTGAGCAGTTGTGCCACGACTAATGGTGAGGGCAAAGCGTTTATGAACAGTAAAAGTAGCAATCCGCAGTTGCATGAAACCCTCAGAATGAAGACGCACGTTTGCAGTGTAGTATCATTCGGAATTTTCTTCTCCAAGGACAGTCGCTAAACTGGCACAGGTTTTAATTTACAAATTCGGGTCAGGGTCGTAAAGTATACCTAGTGTGAGGAGCAATTAGAGCAGATTAGCCTTTGGGGTCGAAACACGGAAAGACTCCCAGAGGCTAATTTTTTAGTGATCTGACCAATGTAGCTGCGCAGTCAGATTGCTAGGATAGGGGGTCGGTGGCATCGGGGGATTCCTCAAAGGCACAGGTGGCAATTTGCGGCGCTAGGGTCATCAGTGACATCAACGTGAGTTCCACTAGCTCGATATACGCTTCGATATCGACCTGGTTATTCAATAACATCATGCGGTACTGATGTTTGATTTGCGCCAGCTTTTTCATCGCTTCATCCGGATTGGTTTGTAACTTGGCTTGCCAGTCATCCAGCAGCAGCAAGGTATCCATCACCAGTTTTTTATGCTGTTCGTCCAGCAAACTCCGGCATTGATCGGTAAATAACTGCGTCTTTTGCTGGATTTGCCCATACACTTCCGGCGACACTGCCCCACTGATAAACTGGAGACGGTGTTCTTGCTTCAGTTCTTCGATGCCAGTTAATGCCTCTTGGGCATGGTTAGGTAACAATTCCATTAATTCGGTAATCCGCTTCGAGGTGGTACCGACCAGTTTCTTGGAACGTTCCCGTCGCCATTGCCGCAAAGCCAGACCAATGCCACTACTGGCGAGCAAAATAAAGACTCCTGCCTGGAGATCGTTGTTATTTTCCCAATAGCGAATCCAGGCATCGCGGGGATCACCCTGGTCATATACCGTTTGTGCCGCCGGATGGATATAGAACAAGCCTCTTTGCAGCAGCGATCGCGCCTCTCCGGTGAGTAACTCTGGGTAAAACTGAGCATAGCGCCGGGACGTAGATAGCACTGCCCAGGTGAGCAATTCCACTTTTTGCCGACTGACTCCTGGACGGGTGACGAGTACCGTTGCCGTAGAAAAGGTGGGAATGGGCTGGGGAGGGATAGCTGGACGCACACTATACGTGCCTATGGGAATCTCGGCAGACTGGTAGGAACCGGGTTCCATGATGGTCAGGTAGTTGACCAGGCTGGGTTGAATGGGGAGTAATTGCAGACTGGGGGAGGTCAGGAACCCTTGCCGTAATGTTTCGTTAGCCCCCATACTACCGACGTAAATCATGGCATCCAGTCGCCGATCGATCAGTTGCTGCAAGGCTTGATCAATGCTGGCATCCTCTGTCCGCACTTGTAGTCGTGCGGCTTGCAGTAAATGTTCAGCCGTGTAGCGAATGCCACTGCCTGGACTGCCGATCGCGACCCGCTTCCCCTGAAGATCGGTCGTCGATTGCAAGCGAGAGCCCGCATGAGTAATCACATGCACATGTTCATTGGCTAATAGCGCGATCGCCTGCACTTTTCCCTCATGCATGGCGGAACTGGCAACATCCAGTTGTACTAGGGCAAAGTCTGCCTGCCCGGTCAGGAGATATTGAAGATTTTGCTGCGTTCCCTGGGAGGAAAGATTTTGCACTGCCATGCCGACACTGGCTTGGGCTGATTCATCCAGTTGTTGCCCCAGGCGATTGTAGTACCCTCCCGGTATGCCACTGGCAAGGGTGACGTTTTTCGACTGAGAACTGCAACTGCTTAAGGTGACGAGCAGTAGCAAACCAACGGTCAGGCGAGTTATGCCCATGTTGTAGATAAGATGCGATCGTGAGTCTTAGCTCACCTTAGCCTGGAATGGTGCTACTGCAAGTCGGGTTCAATGCCGAGCGATCGCAATTGTTCGATTAACCGTTCGGCGCGTTGGCGTTCTTGTTCAGCCCGTTGCCGTTCCTGTTCAGCCCGTTGCCGTTCCTGCTCAGCGCGTTGGCGTTCTTGTTGAACTTGCTGCTGTTCTAGTTCAAGTTGTTCAACGGGGGTAGGGAGCCAGTTTCCGGCAGCATCGTACCAGCGTAACCAGTGTCCGGTGATCTGCTGATAGTCTCCTTGCCAGATGCCAATTCCTAATTCGGCATCAGGGAGCCACAGGCGATCGTTCTCTAAGGTTAACTGCCGATAGCGACTACCATCGAGTTGAAACACTCGCAGGTCATAGCTATAGCGATCGAAAACAATGTAGTAAGGAATTCGCAGGATGCGTTCGTAAACTTCCCATTTGGTCGGTGGTTGTTCTGCATCCCGTAGGGTTTGCCCCAGATCTTCTTTTTCTGTCCCTGGTGACAGGAGTTCCACTATGATCAGGGGACTGATGCCTTCTTGCCAGACGACATAGCTCAACCGTAACTCTTGCTGGTCATATAAGCGAGGCACACCTAACACCGCAAACCAATCGGGACGCTTGTACCACAGAGGGTGACGCGGATCGTAGTAAAGGTTCAGATCACTGGCAATACAAATTTGCTCAACCGGGTAGTTGGGCGGACGGAAGGTTTCCCGCAGCAATTGCGGTTGCAAGTAGTGAAACTCGTCGGGCAACCCTGGCTCCTCGGGATCTTCGCTGGGAAGATCGTACATGGTAGGGAGCACTTCTCGCGGCGATCGCGGCGGATCGGTTTGTTGGTACATCAGCAGAATGCGACAACGATAGATCTGGCATTCTCCTATGGTAGCGATCCGCCTGACTGATTCGACTATTCGCTGACTTCTTCCGATTTTTCCGGCTTGAGCAGTGGGAAGGCGATCACATCCCGGATACTGGCAGCATCGGTCAGCAACATCACCAGGCGATCGATGCCGATTCCTAACCCTCCGGTGGGCGGCATCCCATGTTCCAGAGCGGTGAGGAAATCTTCATCAACTCCGTGAGCCTCTAAATCGCCAGCGGCTTTCCGGGCAGATTGAGCTTCGAGCCGTTGCCGTTGATCGAGGGGATCGGTTAACTCCGAGAAACTATTGGCGGTTTCACGTCCGACCACGAATAACTCAAACCGTTCTACTAATCCTGGCTTAGAGCGATGGGGTTTGGCGAGGGGCGAAATTTCCACCGGATAATCGACCACAAAGGTGGGTTGAATCAGAGTTTCTTCCACCTTTTGTTCAAAGGCTTCGTTGAGTAGCTTACCGATCGATTCACAGTCGTCAATCTCCTGAAGTCCGGCTTGCTTGGCAGCCGCTTTGGCTTCCTCCAGAGTCTTGAAGCTAGCGAACTCTAATCCCGTCGCTTCTTTAACCAGATCATGCATTGTCACCCGTCGCCAGGGGGGAGTCAGATCGATCGCCGTTCCCTGATAGCTGATTTGCAACGTCCCCAGCACTTCCTGGGCGGCATAGGTGACGATCGCTTCCGTCAGCGCCATCATGTCCTGATAGTCGGCGTATGCCTGGTAAACTTCGATCGTCGTGAATTCGGGATTGTGGCGGGTGGAAACGCCTTCGTTACGGAAGATCCGCCCCAGTTCAAACACCTTCTCGAAGCCGCCGACAATCAGCCGCTTCAGGTGTAACTCGGTGGCGATCCGCAGGTACAACTCCATTTCCAGGGTGTTGTGGTAGGTGATGAAGGGACGCGCTTCGGCACCGCCTGCCTCGGTCATTAAGACTGGAGTTTCAATTTCAATAAAGCCCTGTTGATCCAGATAACGCCGAATTGCCGCTGTGATCAATGCCCGTCGTCGGAAGGTTTCCCGCACCTCCGGATTGACAATCAAATCCACATAGCGCTGGCGATACCGTTTAGCGATATCCGTTAAGCCATGCCACTTGTCCGGTAAGGGCAGTAGAGATTTAGTCAGCATGGCGTACTCGGTGACATAGACCGACAGTTCACCCTTCTCCGTCCGCTTGATCGTGCCCTTAGCACCAATAATGTCACCCGCATCCGTCAGTTGCTTCAGTTGATCGAAGGCTTCCGGCTGATCGACCATGCTGGTCTGAATTCGGCTTTTTTCCAGGTAAAGCTGAATTGTGCCCGTCTCATCTTGCAGAGTGAAGAAAGCTAACTTGCCAAATACGCGCCGCGCCATAATCCGACCCGCAACGGCAACCTCAATCTGCACTTCTTCACCACTCGGGAGATCGGCAAATTTGGTTTGTAGGTCAGCCGCATGATGGGTGCTTTCCCAACGGTAGGCGTAGGGAGTAATGCCAGCCTGCTTTAACTGCTGGACTTTCTGCAAGCGGACTGCCCGGAGATCTTCTTCAGCCATGAGGGTTCCTGTGGGTCAACTGTGGGATGACTGCGCGATCGCAGTGCCCATGCAACAAAACGACAAACTTCCATTATAGGGAGGAGTCTGTAGTTTTGTTGCTACCACTTGAGTAGTTAAGAGGGTGTTTGAAAAGTCATAATCATTACCTGAACTGCCCCCCTAGCCCCCCTTTCTACGATGCCGTCAGGCTATATTCTGGGGGGAGCCGGATTCAAAGTCCCCCAGAATTGGGGGATTTAGGGGGCTAATGCAATCGCTTTGATACTTTTAAAACATCCTCTAAGACAATTGCTCTAGCCAACCGGCTAAGTCGATCGCCAGTTTTTGTCCCAGTTCCAACAGCAGCCGCAGGTGAACTAGCTTCAGGGTCGCAGTGGGTTTGCCTAAAACAGTGAATTCTTGCTGGATCGCGTTGAGTTTGTGCTGGCATTGGGGCACGATCCAGCGCTGGAATTGTTGCAGATACAGTTCCTGGGCAGCGGCGAGAGAGATATTCAGATGAATCTCTTGTCCAAGCTGGATTAAGCGTTCTAAACGGTGAATTTCTGCCTGCAAGGTATCGGGATTAAATTGGTGCAGCAAATTCCACAGCGATCGCACAATCACCCGTTCCAGAATTTGCTTGGCTTCCGGGACATTCAAATGGGCATGGAGGTGTTTGGCTTCCGTGGCGATCGCTTCTAGTTCTGCTAGATGACTCAATCCTAATTGACTGGCATCTTCAGCCGTGGGATCACTACTTTCCTGTTCTAATGCCCGGATTGACATCAGGACACGATGGCTGAGGGCAACTTCTGCCGCCACCTGGAGTTCCTGGGGGACAGGTAATTCATCCCGGTGGAATGCCATCAAGACCCCGTAGTTGTCGCGGTAGACCTGCGAATAGAGCTGATCCAAACGGGTGAGGGTGCCCTGAGTCAGCAGGTGCATGATCCGATGGCGTTCTTCATCAAACAAGCTTTGCAGGTTGTAGGATTGGTTGCCAAAGATTTGATTCATGCCCAGAATCACCTGAGCCGCACTGGCTTGCTTTAATGCTTCAAACAGCTTGTCTTTCGTCTGGGTATAATTCCGGCGACCGGAGAAGGGATGAATGCAACAATGGAAATCCCAGCCGCCTAAGTGCAGGACAGCAAACACCAAATTCACACTTTCCTGCGTAATTTCGGAGACGAGTTGCAATTGCCCGATCGCCAGAGTCAATGACCCCATACGTTGAAGCTGGTAGTCGAGTTGGTGGGCGATGTAGCAATAAATCCGTTGTTCACGGGAATGGGTGGCAAACAGGGAACTAATCGCGTAGTGCGCCGCCACCTGTTCCATGCTGATTTGGGCGGGAGTCACCAGTTGGCGATAGACTTCTGCCCCATGCTTGAAGCAGTCGATATTACTGGGAGCCTGTCCCAACCGCCGGACAAAGCCTTTTTCCAAACTGTGCCCTGTGACTTCGCTGGCTAATTCCAATGCTCTCGCCGCATACCGGAGAATTTGCACACCTTCGGGACGGGACAGTTCCTCAAAGAACCAGCCACAACTGGTATACATCAGTAAGGTATGGCGCTGCATTTCCAGTAACCGTAGGGCATCCACCCGATCGCCGTTGGTTAACTTACGGGTTTGGTGACGGGCGAAGAAGCGATCGACGTTGGCTGGACTGCGATCGCGAACGACCTGAATATATTCGTCTCGGGCTAACCACGGATCACGAAATAGCTTACTACCAGCGTCTTCATAGACCTTGATCAGTTGATCCCGGAGCCAATCCAGGGCATCCCGTAAGGGTCGCCGCCATTGTTGATGCCAGAGACTCCCTTCGCCGCCGCAACCACAATCCTCTTGCCAGCGTCCCACCCCATGACTGCAACTCCAGGCTGTCACGGGTTTGAGTTCGACTTCCCAGGTGGGCTGACTCAGGGATAAATAATGGGCGAAGTTCGTCACCGTCCAACCGCGATTGGTAAACTCATGGGCAAAGGCGTAGGCTAAGCACTTTTCAGTGCCGCCTTTGTGATGCCCAAAGGTTTCGCCATCGGTCGCCACGGCAATGATCTGAGCCGGACGATGATCCCCGCGAATGGCTTGCCCTAACCGACTGGCAAAATGCTGGGAATTACTCAGGGCGGAGTCATCAAAGCCCATATCACGGGAAATGGGACCGTCATAAAAGAAGATGTCGATAGACTGCGATCGCGCCTCTCCATCCAAGAAACACCGATAGGGACGGGTGGGATCAATTTGATTGCCACCGACTTCATGCCAGTCATGCTGCGGGTGATCCGGGGTCGGGATAGGACGACAACGTTGGGCTTGCGAGGGAGCCAGAATAATAAACTTAATTCCTTCCTGCACCAAAGCGGCTAGGGTTGGGTAATCGACGGCGGTTTCGGCTAACCACATCCCTTCGGGATTGCGTCCGAAGCGGGAATGGAAGTCGGCTTTGCCCCAGCGAATTTGGGTGAGTTTGTCGCGATCGTTGGCTAAGGGCAGAATGATGTGGTTATAGACCTGGGCGATCGCATTCCCGTGACCATAGAGACGCTGACAACTGTTGCGATCGGCTTCCAGAATCCGCTGGTAGGTTTCGACATCATGCCGTTCCAGCCAGTTAAGTAGCGTCGCCCCCATGTTGAAGCTGAGAAACTCATAGTTATTGATGATCCCCATCACTTCTTCGCGATCGTTGACCACGCGAGCAAAGGCGTTGGGGCGATAACATTCATGATGAATCCGTTCATTCCAGTCATGAAATGGGGCAGCGCTGGGTTGCCGTTCGATCGCGTCCAGATAGGGATTCTCCCGAGGTGGCTGGTAGAAATGCCCATGTACCGTGATGTAAACTCCCTGAGCCGTTTGCAGGGGATTGGCGGTTGCCTCGATCGGGGAACTGAGTTGTGGGGTGTCAGCCTGATCAGGACGGACAAATAAGTTGGGATCAACGGTTTGCAGATCTGCAAACGGCTCAAATGATTGCATGTCGGGAGTAGAAGTCATAGATGAGAACTATCCAAGAAATAGGGCAACGCGATCGAACAGACCCAACTACTGAGTTGAGCGATAAAACCAACGATTTAGAGGGAAAAATCCTGAAACAAGGGCAGTATCCTGGTACAGGCTAATAGCCAGTTACGCATGCAACTATTAGCTGTGGGTGATTCAAAATCCGTCTATTTAAACCAAATCAGCATAGGATGCTAAGAGAAAATGTCTTAAGGTAGGGTCTTGCTAACAATTAAACAGTGATTGGAAATTCTTGGTTTTGATAGAGATTTACCTTACATGATTCAATCGCGATCCCCAGTTTTACTGACCTATTCATTAAGGGATCACAACAAGACTTTGCGATTGATAAAGTAAGCGTAACTTTCCGTAATAGAAAGACGATCGTGTGAAATAGATGTTTTGGTCATAATGAATTAGCTTCAGTCAAAAAGAACAATTTCACTCGCAGAGCATTACGGAATACTGCTGTTGGATCTCCAGTTCCACATCTACGTAACTTCATCATCATGCCGTTTGGAAAATATCTTCTCTCCAGTTTGTTGATCTTTATTCCCATCTCGATCGCCGCTCAATATTTGGGCTGGGGATCGTTAGTGGTGTTTATTACGTCCGGTTTAGCGATCGTGCCCCTCGCGGCTTGGATGGGCACTGCCACTGAAGAAATTGCGGTGGTGGTAGGACCTTCCCTCGGTGGTTTGCTCAATGCCACCTTTGGCAATGCGACGGAATTGATTATTGCCCTGGTTGCCCTGAATGCTGGACTGATTGATGTGGTCAAAGCCAGCTTAACCGGGTCGATCGTTGGCAATCTGTTGTTGGTGATGGGCTTATCCATGTTCTTAGGGGGGCTACGCTATAAGGAACAAGAGTTCCAGCCGATCGTCGCCCGAGTGAATGCCTCCTCCATGAACCTGGCTGTGATTGCCATCCTGTTACCTACCGCCGCAAATTATGCCGCTAAGTTCCCGATTCCTGAAGCTACGATTCAGAGCCTTTCGGTGGCTGTAGCGCTGGTTCTGATTGCGGTCTATGGCTTGACGTTACTATTTTCCATGAAAACTCATACCTACCTGTATGACGCAGGCGTTGCCCAACAAGAGTTGGATAGTCTGGCAGAGGAAAATCTGGCAGATGGAGATTCGTCAACCCATAAAGTGAATTTATGGCTATGGGTAGGGATACTGTTAGCCGCCACCCTATTTGTGGCTGTAGAGTCAGAATTACTGGTGGAATCGTTGGAAGAAGCAACGGAACATTTAGGATTAACAGCACTGTTTACGGGGGTGATTCTGCTGCCAATCATTGGTAACGCGGCGGAACATGCGACCGCAGTCACGGTGGCGATGAAAGACAAAATGGATCTCTCTGTTTCTGTGGCGGTGGGATCCAGCTTGCAAATTGCCCTGTTCGTTGCTCCGGTGCTGGTGATTGCAGGTTGGTTGCTCGGTCAGCCGATGGATCTCAATTTCAATCCGTTTGAGTTAGTGGCGGTGATGGTGGCTGTCCTGATTACCAATTCCATTAGTTCGGATGGGCGATCGAATTGGTTAGAAGGCATCCTGTTACTGGCAGCATATATTGTCCTGGCACTGGCGTTCTATTTTCAACCGACCATGTAATCTGAACCCTGCTACGCTTGGCAACCACAAAAAAGGGGTCTGGTATCTGCCAGCCCCTTTGCTATATAGACATTGCTAATGCGAAAAATTCAGGGTGCGATCGGTTTATTGTGGGCACATCCCCAGGTTGCTGTACCCTGTTCCAGCAAATCCATTAGAAACCCAACCTGTTCTCGGTTGTACGATTTCTACCCATTCCCGACCTTCGGAATCCCGTCGCCGGGTGGCTGGATCAGTGGTCAGTTCCAGTCTGCCATTCATAGCAATCCCACCCAGGTTGTTGGAGAAGCGGTTCGGCTCGGAACGAATCACCAGTCCGTCATTGGGATAGATGACCCGACGACATCTGCTGCCGGTGACTGGGGGTTTAGTGCCACCCGTGTCACAGTTGGTATTAAGATAGCGAGCTTGTACCAATCCGGTGGTGGGGGAACTAATCCCAATTAAGCCACCGGAGCCATTATCCGACAGAATCACCACAGTACCAGCCGGGAGGCTACCAGTGGGTTGCACGTTTTCACCTCTAGATGGATAAACATCAACCCGTTGATTGGTGCGACGACATTGCCCAGCGAGATCCTGTGCCATGCCTGGGACGCTGACCAGCGTTGCCGCGATCGCAGCCCCAGCCATAACCACCATTGATTGACCTAGGCCATGATGTTTCATAGTTTCACTCCTCACGAACTCTTAAAAACAGGTCTGAGAGCTACTTTGACATTCCTTCTGCCTTGAGTATGCCATGCAATCCCCTAAAAGGATCCTGGCATTCTCGCAAAAACTTCGATGGCATAAATAGGCTTGAACCTGCCACCTTGGCTACTGTTCCGTCAGGAAAATTCTAACGGGTTGCAGACTTTCAAAATTGAACCCGTTAAATTTAATTTGACAAACCGCCAGGTATCATGGGGTAACTCCTCCAGGGAAGTTATCAGATGACTGTGGCTAGCGACAAGTCGTTAAGTTAGCCCGTCCCGGATAGCCGTTGGATACCCAACCCGCTACAGGTTGTGAAATTTCTACCCAGTTGCGTCCATCTGCCCCCCGGTTCACGGTGGCGGGATCGGCGGTGAGTTGTACCCGTTCTCCAAACCCTACCCCACCGGCTCTGGCGGAGTTCATAGTGGGCGATCGCCGAATCACTAAGCCCTCTGGTGGAAAGGCAACCTGACGACACCGACTGCCTGTAGCGACTGGAGGCGTTGTACCTGTACCACTGCTGCCGCCACATCCTTTTAAGTTAGAAGCAGGGACAAAACCATTCATGGGGCTACTAATACCGATCAGACCATTGGCTCCGTTATCTGACAAGGTGACTCTAGTATTCGCCGGTAGTGTGTCCACGGGTTTAGGAGCGGTGCCACCGCGCGTTTCATACACAGGGGTTGCCTGGTTGGTCTGCCGACATTGCCCAATTAGTTGAGCCAGTTGCATGGGTTGAGCGGTTGGGGGTACGGCGACGCTGGGGCTAATGCCAGTAACAGCGATCGATAGACCTGCGAAAATCTGGAGCGATCGACTCCAAATCGGTGTTGCCATAATTTGATACTCCTCACTGGCAGCAAGGGTTTGACCTTGCAAGATGGTTAAAATCGAGTATCACATGGAAGCTCCAATTCTCTGTGAACCAACCGGATTTACTTAATATACTTTGCTTAACATTTTACAGATCAGGTTAACTCTGGCAGGCTAAATCCAGATTTATGACCAGCCATATAGACGAAGATGATTAAAGTTCACAGTATCTACACCCTGGCTTTGCAGGTAAACCCCTAACTTGAGATCATCCGTTAATACCAAATACCGATTCTTCGCAAACAATAAAATGCCACAATCAGTCAATCCAAACTAAGTAAATCGCTCACAGCTACTAGCTGTTTTGCTCTCAATATCCGTCATACTTTGCGGATTTTCATCGCTTCTACTTCAACCGTTTCTGAGTTAATCCTAAAAATCTTGTAATCCCTATGGATCCAAGAATCTCTAGACCAAGTGGCATTTTGGTTCTGGCAGGAGCCTCAAACCCTAAAGTAATCAGCCAGAATTTACGATCGTCTGACAATTCAACTTCTTCTAACCTTAGATCTTGTAGCTGGTTGCCGATCATATCTTGAATTGAATCAAAGTATTCATACGCAGCTTTGACCGCTGTCTTTAAATCAATCATTGGTTTTGCGAACTATGAATTAAACAACTGCCAATAGTAGCGACGACGGATTGGGCGATCGCAGGTAAATCGTAGCCACCTTCTAAGCCAAATAGAATTCGGGACGTAATTTGTAAACAGTATTTGGTCAAAATACCGTAATCTTCAGGTTGCAACAAAATGTGGGAAAGTGGGTCAGCCTGGTTGGCATCATACCCGGCACTGACGATTAATAAATCGGGTTGAAATGCCGTTAGAAAAGGAATGACTTGTTGTTCAAATGCCAGTTCATATTCCGCCACCGTACTGCCAGATTTCATCGGTACATTCAAAACATTGTCATGGTGTCCCCGTTCGGTGGCTCTGCCTGTCCCCGGATACTGCGGCGATTCATGCAGAGAACAATAGGCAATTTGTGCATGACTTTCGACGATCGCCTGAGTGCCATTACCATGATGCACATCCCAATCGAGAATCCCAACTCGCTCAATTCCTGGCTGTTGTAAGGCATAGTCCGCCGCGATCGCCGCATTGTTGAAAATGCAAAACCCCATACCAACCTCTCGCAGTGCATGGTGTCCCGGTGGTCGAGCCAGTACAAATGCTGGGGAATTGGTTTGTAAGACGCGATCGACTCCATCTAACCAGGCACTCACCGCCAGTAATGCCACCTCATAGCTCCGGGGCGAAATGGGCGTATCACCATCTAAATAACCACCCCCCCGATTCGCCAGATGCCGGATTCCCTGAACATATTTAGAGGCATGGATGCGCAACACATTATTGATCACCGATCGCTGGTCGGCGGGAGTGGGAGCTTGCCACTCTAACTGGTCTGCCCAGGCAGTAGCATGTAAGGCGGCTTTGATCGCGGTTAACCGCTCGGGTTTTTCGGGATGATAGTAGCCCGTATCATGCAAAAGAAATTCATCTGAATAGATAATCGGTAACTTGGGTGGCATCAACGACGCTGACTCCTTGGCGTTTAACTTGCCAGAATTTCTGACTATGAAAAAAATAGCTTTAACCGCTATCGCGATCATGGCAGATCGTTCCTGTCCATTGCTATAGGTTTGGCAAAACCTGAGACAAGCGGTAGCAGACCAGGAGCGATCGCCTATAGTGGGATGTCGATTCATGCCAGCCGACTGTTATGACCATGATCGTTCAGTCTCTAACGAAAGAATTTCAACACTGTGAAGCTTTGGTGCGGGCAAATCCGAAGAATCCTAGAGCTTATATTGAGCGGGGAATGGCTCACTTCAAACTGGCTCAAATTCCGGAGTCATTGCGCGATTTTGATTATGCGACGCAGCTAGATGCTAATTTGATACCTTACCTGTGGCAACGGGGATTATCGCTTTACTATGCCGATCGCTTTACCGAAGCCGCCAATCAATTTGAGCTAGATCTGACGGTGAATGGTCGGGATATTGAAGAAACTATCTGGCTCTATCTCTGTATTGCCCGCTTAGAAGGAGGGGATGTGGCTCGGAATCGCTTAGTCCGAACGGTCTATCCGGTCAGACAAGATCCGCGATCGTTCATGCAAAGTATTTATGACTTTTATGCCGGAGCCTGTGATCTGGATGAGGTGTTAGCAGAGGGCAGGCAGTCCGATCGGGCGATGTTCTATAGCCACCTATATTTGGGCTTGTACTACGAAGTGATGGCAGATGTGGCTCAAGCGCAGTTTTATCTGATGCTGGCTGCCGAGCAATTTCCATTACCGGACTATATGTGGCATCTTGCCTGTGTCCATAAACAATTGCGAGGATGGACAACGTCGTCAGGCAACTAGATGCTAAGGATTAGAGCGCTTCTCCACAAACATCAACCAGATAGCACATGGAGCGGAACCGCAAACCGACCAATTGCTCGTATAACGGATTCAGCTTACATAGGGGAGGAATATGGGCAACTTTACGTCCGCATATTATGATGTCACGTTCAAATGGGCATTGTCCGGGAATCGCTTTATAGAGAAGTCGGGCTAATTTAGGACTGTTGACGGGTAGGTTATCTAACCATTGCCGAACGGGTTGCAGCAGATCGAAGCGAGAGTTAGTTGCAGCAAAGTGACGATTCAAAACCATTTCAGAGTTAGACATATTTATCCTTCCGAATGTTTAGGGGCGAGAGTGATTCGTTCTGACATTAATTAGGGAACAACGACTGGACTTATGCAAGAAGAAACAAATTCTTTGACCTGAGAATTAAGGATTTGTTCCTCATTGACTCTTCTCTATGAAGATACCGATCGAAAATGTGGTTTCCATAAAGAAGCTCAGGCAGAATTTAACTTTCTTCAGTCAATTAAATGCGAAGCTTCAGAGCCGCTCTGGCTATACCTGAGTCAACACAAGTGAACTTGAAAATTCCTGATCACCACCTGAGAATTGCATCAGAAAAATTTCTATACAAACTCACCCATTTGGGCGAATAAAGCTAAAGTTGAGACAGTTGGTAGCCAGCGCTACAAAATCTATCGATCGCTAGCTTTCTATAGTTTCCCCACCTGGAAAAGTGTGGGAATTAACTATATTTCTATACAAGCCAATTCCCGCCGAATATTACACTGTCTCAAGAGATAATTAAAAGTAGTTGAGATGGTGCTTGCTCTACCGGAAGCAATAATTCCTGGGAAATACCTTCCGTAAACTAGTCAATCATCTTAGCGGATCTCCAGGTAAAAGAGTCAGCTAATTTTCCCAAAATTATATTGATAAAAAAGATAATAACTTTCGACAAATTTAGTCGAATAATGTTCGATCGATAGGAAATACAGTATTGCTCTCCGGCTGATAGTGTTTTCGTCAACGAGCATTTTTGGTATAGTGTCTAAAACAGATATTTCCTATCAAAAGATAATGAAGCAGTATATTCGCCTTGTGTCTCAGGTGCTTAAGACATTTCGCCCGGGTAAGGTGGGTTTTGCATTGTTATTGGTGACAGTAACTGCCCTACTGGCGGTTAACGTTCCCCAGGTTCGAGATGTCTTACAACTGAGCCAAGGTCGATTTACTGAAAATGGGCAAACCGATCCGGAGAAAGATCCGCTAAAAGCAGAAATAGAGCGAGCCTATCCCCAGATGGCAAATCTTAAAATTAGCGACTGGGATAAAGTTAACCTTCTGAGGCGTTGGGCATATCGCACTATTAATGTTTCGTCTAGTTCTTGTCTGTTAGAAAACCGCTTACAGTCTAACTTTTACAAAACAACAGCAACTGAGTTATACAATCTGTTTAATCAAGAGTCTAATGGTGTTTGGTGTGCTGGGTCAGCATTTTTTCTAGTGAGGCTATATAACCACTATGGGTATGAAGCTTATGTTTTGAGTGTCGGTCAACAGAAAGATGGTTCCACCGAACTACTTACTCATTCTGTTACCCTGGTTAAAATTCAGCATCAGGGGCAGAGCCTATACTCAATCCAGGATGCCTATGCTAATGCCACATTTACTACAACAAGTGGTTCGCCCCTTGATTGGTTCAATCTCCTGACTGTGTTAAATCAAAAAGCAGATCAACAAATCCAAGTGGTGCAGGATGATGATGGTATGCGTGACGTTATCTTTTGTAGTGGAGAAAATTATCCACCTCCAAGTTTTTATGGTACTCCAACCGATAAAGTGCCCTGTGAGAAACGAGCGAATGGTAATGTGCATTGTCAGTATCGCCTGACGCTGGAAGACCTGACCGATCGCCATCCTCTGTCTGCACCAACTCAGCAATTTCTGGCTAAGGCGGGGTATAAGCCGAACCTGCTCTATATGTTTTTATTTCCCTATGGGCTAAATGATGGTAATTCGGAAAATCAAGCCCTATTAGATCAAGCTAAATCAATGGTTAGAAAACCTATCTGATTAGTGCCGTCCACGTTGGCAGTTAAAACGTTAGTGCCAGTATTCAATTGAACTTGTGATAGGATCTAAGCGATTTAATATTTGCTACTTTCTGATCTGATGCCATTAGATAAGGGCATAGTAGGGAAACAGAGAATTCCGAGAAATTTGCTCATATTCCTGTGTCCAAACTATGCCCTGAGTAGTTACAAACAGCACTGAATTACAGTCAACCAATGTGCGGCGTTAGCAGAGACTACAGTTCTAATTTTGACTGTTTGGTCTTACCCTCGCCAGCAAAATATGCCCAAGTTCCGATCGTGGCAGCGAGTAACCAACCTGTGAAGATGACAACAGCCAATACGGTCATCATAATGTCCTCCTTTGAGTTAACAACTCATTGTTGGTGGTCGTACCCGGGTACTTGCTCACCCTAACAATCGACATTTGAGGTTGCAACATTTCTTAAATAAAACAGGAGATTGTTACAGTCCGTAATCTGAGCTTCAGACAAGCGATCGCGGATGAACATACTGATCATGGTCAGGCAACGCTATCGTTAACGTGCTTCAAGACTGCCCCCTGAAATGAGTGATCACCTATGGCTAGATGAAAAGTGATGGGGGTTGACCCAGGAATCTGAAGGGCGATCGGTCAAGAAAAACCGTAAGAAACCTCTCATCAGCCTTTAGAATTTCAACTAGCGATACCGTGATTTGAGGACAGCATGACTAGCGAAACAACGGATACGATCTTTGGCAAGATCATTCGTAAGGAAATTCCCGCCGATATTGTGTACGAAGATAATCTGGCGATTGCCTTTCGAGATGTAAATCCCCAGGCTCCCGTCCATATTTTGGTGATCCCTAAACAACCGATCGCCCGCCTATCGGATGCCGAGTCGCCGGATCATGCCTTAATGGGACATTTGCTGCTGACCGTCAAGCGAGTAGCAGAACAGGTGGGTCTGACAAATGGCTATCGTGTGGTCATTAATAATGGCGACGATGGCGGACAAACCGTGAATCATTTGCACCTGCATATTTTAGGGGGGCGATCGATGCACTGGCCTCCCGGTTAAATCACTCTCAATGAAGTCTTGAGGGGAAAGACGATTCTGACCTCCCCTTCTGGCTTGCCAACGCTAAGATCGAAATAGCTCTGGAGGAGATGCCACAATTTATACTCGTCCCTTAGCTCGCTTGATCGAGCAATTGCAGCGTTTACCGGGTGTTGGCCCCAAAACTGCCCAACGATTGGCGCTACATATCCTGAAGCGACCAGAGGAGGAAGTGAAAGCCTTAGCAATGGCGCTGATGGAAGCTAAAACCCAGGTGGGTTACTGTTCTGTCTGCTTTCATTTATCTGCCGATCCGGTTTGTGAGATTTGTCGTGCCCCCAATCGGGACAACAATCTCATTTGTGTGGTCGCCGATTCTAAAGATGTGATTGCCCTGGAAAAAACCCGCGAATATCGCGGCAAGTACCATGTGCTGGGCGGCTTAATCTCACCAATGGACGGCATTGGGCCAGAGCAATTACATATTCAGCCCTTAGTGCGGCGGGTGAGTCAGCAGAACATTGCCGAAGTGATTATGGCGATTAGTCCCAGTGTAGAGGGCGAAACGACGACACTCTATGTAGGGCACTTGCTGAAACCGTTTACCAAAGTCACCCGGATTGCATTTGGTTTACCAATGGGGGGTGATCTGGAGTATGCCGATGAGGTGACCCTTGCCAGGGCGTTAGAAGGTCGGCGGGAATTGGATTAGCCAAACAAGAATCTCCCACTGATCTGTTCTCGGTGGGAGATCGACAAGGCTGACTTAAATTGGTATGTTGTACCAACCTTTATTTCAGCTTTTGCTTGATAAATGCCAAAATTTGCGCCATTTGCTTCTTCAGACCGTCAATTTCAGCTTGCATTTTGGCGATTTTCTCGTTTAGCGCTTGCACATCTCCGCCTCCAGCCGCTGTTTGAGCTGTTCCGGCGGGGGCAGCAGCAACGGGGGCAGGGGGGCGCTTCTTCGCCTTTGCCATCGCAATCTTGATGGCTTCAAACAGTTCCTTTTGATCAAATGGCTTTTGGACAAACTCGAAGAACTCAAACGGTTCTTGCAGCTTCTCAGTCACTTCTTCTTTGCGACCTGACATCAGCACCAACGGAATACTCTGGAGATCGGGTTGATTCTGAATATGTTGGTACACTTCCCAGCCACTCATCCGAGGCAGCAGGAAGTCGAGCATGATTAGATTCGGGCGTTCTTGCTGAATCAGGCTTAGCCCTTGAACGCCATCTTTTGCCTCCAGAACCTCGAAGTTACCTTTTGGTAACATGTCGCGTACCATGTTCCGGATCACGTTGCTATCGTCAATAACCAGGATTTTGTGACTTGCCACAACTGGACTCCTCGGGTGGTAATTGCGGGATGCGCTGAAAGCTAAAAGAAGCAAGTTTCAACACGATCGCGGTTGAGCTGGCTTGAGAATAACGTCCTAGATAGAGTAAAGAGACGGATTAAGGATCTCTCGTTAAGGTTGTAAATAGTAATAATCTACCAAAGGGACTGGATTTCAGATGACCCAGCGATCGCGTGATTGCATCCACTAGTCTAGCTTCTATGTTACAGTCGGGGCATTTGTTGATACCCACTAAAGGGAAGTATTCCCATTTTTATGACTGTTCCGACCAATCAAAGCCTCACTTCATTATCAGCTTCTCAAGCTAAATTGGACGTAAAAAGTATACCGGAGTGGCTGCGTCGTTCGATCGGAAAAGCCAGTGAACTGTCAACGGTGCAACGCATTATTAAACAACGGGGGATTCATACCATTTGTGAAGAGGGTCGCTGCCCGAATCGGGGTGAGTGTTACGCCCAAAAAACGGCAACCTTTCTATTAATGGGACCTACCTGTACCCGCGCCTGTGCCTTTTGTCAGGTCGATAAGGGACATGCCCCAATGCCGCTTGATCCCGATGAACCAGCGAAGATTGCAGAATCAGTGAAGTTGTTGGGGTTACAATATGTTGTCTTAACATCGGTCGCACGAGATGATCTGCCGGATCAGGGTGCCAGTTGGTTTGTCGCTACAATGAATGCGATCCGCCAGGTCAATCCAGCGACCCAAATTGAGGTGCTGACTCCAGATTTCTGGGGTGGGCGGGATAGTAACCAGGAGTCCCCTGCTACCCCCGATGAGCTTCAGCAGCAACGGGTTGCCACGATCGTCTCAGCTAACCCTACCTGCTATAACCACAATATTGAGACGGTACGGCGGCTCCAAGCTCCAGTCCGCCGGGGGGCGAAGTATGATCGATCGCTACGAGTGCTGGAACTGGTGAAGCAACGTGATCCGACAATCCCGACTAAGTCTGGGTTAATGCTGGGGCATGGTGAAACGGCAGCCGAAGTGATAGAAACCTTGCAAGATCTGCGATCGGTTGGTTGCGATCGGGTGACGATCGGACAATATTTGCGTCCGTCGTTGGATCATTTACCCGTACAAAAATATTGGACACCCGAGGAATTTGATTACCTGGGACAAATTGCCCGAGAACTGGGCTTTTCCCATGTGCGATCGGGGCCTTTAGTTCGCAGTTCCTACCATGCCGGAGAAACTAGCTGAAGGAAGTATTTCGGCTTATTAAGAATCGTTTGGCAACCTAACAAAGGGGGAACGTTCTTTGGTATTTCTTTAAGCAGTTGATACTTTAGGAGACCCTTTATGGCAACCCCTGGAAAAAAACCGACCTACACCTTCCGCGCTAGCTGGGCGATTCTGCTACTGGCAATTAACTTCTTCGTTGCCGCTATCTATGCTCATATCATCAATATTTAATTGACTGTAACTCTGGATCGTCAATTAAGCCAGATCCAAACTCTCATGTCAGTAGGGGCGAGCCAGTTTCGTCCCTATTAATTTATGCAGCTAAAGAGTGCCCTTAAACAGTCCTTGTGGCTTAAACAAAAGCACGAACATCATTACGGCTAATGCCACTCCTAGTTTGTATTGAGTCGGCAGCCAATAGGTGCTGACTTCCTGCCCAATGCCGATGATTAATGCACCAGCGATCGCACCATAGGGATTACCAATGCCTCCCAGAATCACCGCCGCAAACATCGGAAGCAGCAGAAACCACCCCATATTCGGTCGCACTCCTTCAGCTAAACCTAACATGCTACCCCCCAGCGCCGTTAATCCGCCTGCAATCACCCACGTCCAGATCACCACCCGATCGACATCAATCCCCGATACCCGCGCCAGTTCCAGATTATCGGCAACGGCTCGCATGGCTTTGCCAATCTTGGTATTTTGCAACAGATAGTGGAGGGCGGCGATCGCGACGATCGCTAAGCCAATCACGACAATGTTATAAAACGGCAGGCGTAAGCTCCCGAATTGGAGGGCTTCTGCCACGGGCAGATCGTAACGCTGATTGCTGCCACCCCAAACTAAAATAATGCCATTGCGAATAAATAACGCTAACCCGATCGAAATAATGATCAGAGTCGTAGAGGTTGCCCGTTTGAAGCGCATTGGTGCCCAAATCAATTGTTCACTCAGTAACACGCCTAAAATGGTGGCGGCACATCCGAGTAGCACTGAGAGCCAGATGTTGATGCCCATGCCATTGGCGAATAGAGTCAGGTAGGCACCCAGGGTCATCAAGTCTCCGTGAGCGAAGTTAGACAGACGCAGAATCCCGTAAGTCAGGGTTAGCCCCACGGCGGCTAGAGCAATGATGCTGCCGACCGATATCCCATTCAAGAGCAATTGAGCCAGGGTGATCAGATCCATGCGTTGCTACCAGGATGAAACAGTACAGGAAACAATCATCAATGATCAATGCCCCGGGATCAATGATCATTGCCGACTAATTTCGGTTCATTGCTCGCGATTCCCTGCTAACTGTTGACGGGCAGCCAGGGCGATCGCCTGGGGAAAAATCCGGTGTTCCTGCACCTGAATTCGGGCTTGTAAGGTTTCAGCTGTGTCATCCGGTAGCACTGGGACGGCAGCTTGGATAATGATGGAACCACTATCGACCTCTGGGACGACATAGTGAACCGTACAGCCCGTGATTTTTACCCCGGCTGCCAAAGCTTGCTCAACCGCATGGACTCCCTTGAAGCTGGGCAGCAAACTGGGATGAATATTCAGAATCCGGTTGGGGAAGGCATCGATCAGCAGGGGAGTGACTAAGCGCATCCAGCCGGCCATAATCACCCACTCCACCTCATACTGGCGCAGGGTATCGATGATGGCAGTATCCAATGCCTCACGGTTGGGAAACTCACGGTGGTTCAGCAACACGGCAGGTACTTGCCACCGATCGGCGCGGGCAACCACTTTTGCCCCCGGATTGTTATAAATCACCACCTGTACCTGGGCATTCAAGGTGTGATCGGCGATCGCCTGAGCGATCGCGGCAAAATTACTGCCACTGCCGGATGCCATAATGCCCAGTTTTAACGGGGTATCCAGGGCGATCGGCTCTAAAGCAGGCGAAACTAAGCAAGAACTAGCGTCCAGCACAATGGAACTATGACCCAATAAATAGCCAGGATCTATTTAAGCAGATGCCGGGAAGTTAAAGCGTTTGGCATGTCCCCAAAAGGCTTCTAACCCATAAAACTCCCGCTCTTGTGGCATCAGCACATGCACAATCACATCACCGTAGTCGTGCAATACCCAACTGGCTTCGGATTGTCCTTCGGTTCGCCGGGGGCGTTGTTGCAACTCTTCGTCTACCTTGGCTTGAATTGAGTTGGCGATCGCCCGCACTTGGACTTTGGAAAACCCAGTCACCAGTACAAAATAGTCTGCCAATAGCGAAACATCACCAACTTTCAGAATCGTAATGTCGGCACCTTTACGTTCATCGGCAGCTTGAGCGATCGTCAAAGCCAGTTGCAGGCTGGAATCTGATTGAATTTCCGTGTCAGTGAAACCAGCCGCCAGCAGAGATGGGGAAGAAAGATTGGAAAGATTTGGCATTCAGTTCGTGGTTCTCCTTAGGAATGGGGATGAAATCAGTTCGAGTTTTGGTAGGGGCGGGTTTGGTTAGTAAATGGATAAGAGAAAGTAGATTGATCGGCTAAACCCGCCCGTACAGTTTGCTGATTTATTAAGTTGATGATCCTTAGTAAATCAAATAGCTGAAAAACGATGAATCATGAATCACGTTAGGGATAACAGATGAATGCTTGTGCTTAATTACAGTTGTTAGGGGAAGCAGATGAGTCAGTCTGACGAGGGATTTCATGGAAGTGGCTAAAACGATTTATCCAACCGCTTATGAGTTGGCAGCTTGCATCTGTTGTTTCGCCAATGGCATTGCCCAGTTGCGCGTCAAAATCACGCGGGGATGAACCAGCCGTTGTTGCTCAAACAACCAGTGAATGGTTTGTTCACAAGTTAGCCAAACTCCCTGATAGAGATCCTGCCAACTTGCCTGCCGGAGCGTTTCTAGTTCTGGGGTGTTTCCGCGTCCAGGTTCTAAACTATCCGCCAAGAACACCACACAACTGAGTCGGCTCATGCCAGGGCGACCCAACGTATGATTGCGAATAGCCTCTAAGACGGCTTCATCTCGAATGCCTAATTCCGTCTTTGCCACGATCGCGCTGACTTCGGCGTGTAGCAAGTGGGGATTTGCCTCATCGACTGGATCAATCTCTAACCCAGCCTCTCGCGCCATTTGCAATAATCGTTCTGGCTTAAAGTATTTTGCCAGGTCATGAAGCAGACCAGCCTGCCCTGCCCGCTGCACATCCACCTGATGATGGTGTGCCAGGGCGATCGCCATTTGCTCGACTCGCAAAATATGTTTCAGCCGCAATTCGGGAACATGCTGGCTTAACCACTCTAAAACTGGCTCTCGGGGGTAAGAAGTCGCGATCGTACTGGCTTCAGAAATGGATTTCAGAGTTGAGCGACAAGACCCAGAATGGTTGTCCTGCCAAGACTCTGAAGCTTGCCTAGTACGAAGCTCCGGGGTGATGGGATCACGCATCAACGCGGAAAACTCCTGTATTCGCACCACAAAAGGGATGTCATCAGCCTCATCCGATTCCTATCACATTCATTAGAACAGCGATCGTCAGGGATCTGTGTCCCCATTCTAACGTATCTGCTTTTTCTCCAATGCGGCTAAGACGGTTGGCGATTAATATACTCTGAGGTCATTAATCCCGAGCGGTTAGAACGACGCGTATAGTTCTTCAGCATATAGCCCAAATCTTCCGGCTCCAGGGAGGCACTGAGGGCATCCGTAGTGGTAATCAAACCACTCTCATGCAGATCATAAAGTGCCTGATTCATGGTCTGGCTACCGTCTGTACCCTCTTCCATCAGTTGGTAAATCTCCTCAATGCAGCCTTTTTGGAGATAATCCCGAATCGTTTCGGTATTGACCATAATTTCCAGGGCTGCCGTTCTCCCCCCCTGAACTGTCGGAATTAGAGCTTGAGCGATCACTGCCCGGAGCGCGTCCACAATTTGCATTCGCACTGTTTCCTGTTCTTCCGGGGTATAGAAATTGAGCAGTCGTTTGAACGCATTCACTGCCCCTTTCGTATGCAGTGTGCCTAAAACCAGGTGACCCGTGAGCGATGCCCGAATAGCGGTATCAACCGTCTCGCGATCGCGCATTTCACCAATCAGAATAATATCGGGATCTTGCCGCAACGCCGCCCGCAAGGCATCTTTGAACTCCTGCGTGTGGAGACCAACTTCCCGTTGCATCACCAGCGATTGATGGGAAGTATGGACATACTCGATCGGATCCTCGATCGTCACGATTTTGCGTTGCATGGTGTCATTCACATGCCGCAACATGGCGGCTAGCGAGGTTGACTTACCGGAGTTGACGGAGCCAGTAACGAGAATTAACCCCTGACGTTCCTCTGCCAGTTCACCCAGCACCGGCGGTAACGCTAATTTTTGAATTGTTGGCACTTGCAGCGAAATCAGCCGCAGCACCATAGAACCG
Source organism: Pantanalinema rosaneae CENA516 (assembly GCF_050753385.1). Lineage (NCBI taxonomy): Bacteria > Bacillati > Cyanobacteriota > Cyanophyceae > Leptolyngbyales > Leptolyngbyaceae > Pantanalinema > Pantanalinema rosaneae. The sequence goes on along the minus strand of NZ_JBLZFZ010000066.1, from coordinate 9,514 downwards.
CCGGTAATCGATTGGGCACAATTGACCCGACAACGTACCAGTCCTTCATACAACACAGCCGTATCCAGTTCTTGCCGCTCGCGAAACTGGTCGCGCTGCTTTGGGGTGAGCAATTCATCTAGAAATTCTTCAAACTGGCGAGGGGTGACTTTGCCATAGGACTCCTGGATCACCATCTTGCCCTGAACTCGAAACCGGGGGGATTCGCCAACTTGCAAATGGATATCGGAGGCAGACTGCTTAAATGCCTGTTCCACCATGCCACGAACAGTTCCCTGTTGTTCTAGCTCTTGGCTGGGGCGATCGAGCGTAATGCCATTTAGAATGATCGATTCTGTACCCTGAGCCGTAGGGCCGCAGTTGATCCGCCCTTGCATAAAGCCGGGAATTCGGACATCGGCATCAAGTTTCCGGTTGGTCAAATAATATTTGAGTTGCGGAGGGGTCAGAATTTCCTGAAGAAATTGCCGAAACTGCTCAGGGGTTAAGGCGGCGAACTGGTCTTGTGGGAGTAACTTACCGCTAATGCGATAGAACGGCGATCGACCTGCCTGAAGATACAATGCTGTCGCCCCACAATTATGAGCATCCTGAATGAAAAATCGGATGGATGTCACAGCATCAGGTGGAGTCGCAGCAGGAGCTTGAGTCGCAGTCATGGTAAGTAACGTTTAGGACGAGGAGTAAAAGAGCGATCGCAACAGGAACATCAGAACCAGGTGAAGAGAGCGTGTGAATCTAGGATGAATAATGAATCGGCCTGTTTAGTGCCTGGGGGAAACTCAATAACTTAGCGCAACGGTAGCTAGAAAAGAGACACCCGTAACCGAACTGAATGAACTAAGGCAGACTAGATGCAGGTTGTCCTCAAGGAAACTTGCTGAATCCTGATCCAATCAGGAGCAAGATTGCCGGTTGTTCCCGGTAAGTCTATTTAACTAAAGTGACAGGAAGTTCTGCAACTGAATCTATCAGGTTGTCTGTACGATCGATAGATCGTTTTTCTATTAATAATGTTTTTTGTTCTAAACGGATTGACAGCAAAGTGTTGCCTTGCAAACCAGAGGGCGCTCGAGCAATTGAACTCATGCCGCCCCCGGAGACGGTTCCCCTTAGAGCTATGATTGGCTCTATATTCTGGTTATAGTGTCTATTTACACCAGGAACATTGCCAGTACCGTTCAGTTTGATTGATTTTTTGTTAATTTTTATTGAATTAGTGGAGTCAATGGCTGTCCTGGCTGCGACAACCTGAACCTTGACTTAGTGTGCCCATGCTCTGTGCCAGGTAAACACATTGCGATCGCCTGATCTCCTGGAAGGGGCGGTTTGCAATGGATCAAATTTGCAATTAAACTCGCCCCGGCTCGCATCCCTAGGGATATTAAAAGTTGCCAGTTCATTTGCCTGCTAAACTGGCCTGGATCATAGCTAACGCTTCGGTAAGGAGATGTAGCTGATTTTCTAGCGATTGTTTCTGCACCAGGAGTTGCTGTAATTTATGATGCCGGACGATCGCTAAACTGACATCAGCTACTTGCTCAGGGGGGCAATGGCGAAACCATAACTGTCCCTGTTCATTCAGCCCACAAAGGCGATATCCGGCGGTGGATGCTTCGGTCGGTTCGTTGCCTGCTTGAGGTACATAGGACTCTAGCCAGCCATCCACGATCGGTCCCTCCCGATACAGCAGTTGAATCTGGTGGAGCATCTGTTGTAGGGTGGTCTGCCAACTCTTAACCTGCGCTTCGATTTGCTGCAATAGGTTGAGGGGTAGCTCGGGATGACTGGCATAGGATCGTTGAGGCGTTTGTGTTGCGGTGAAATCCGGCAGGAGCGCGGTCTGAGTAGCGGCGACATCGGCTAACAATGCTGTGGTGGTTGAGGCTGATACCGGAGCAGGAAACGCTGGCAGTTCGGGTAGGGATGGTAAGTCTTCGGGCGATCGAGCAAAACTGGGTGAGCTAAACAAGCCAGTCTGAGGATGTAAAAACTCTGGCAACACGGGGGTTGCTAAATCTGAGGTTGCCAGGAAGGGATGGGAACTGAGATCAGGTTGCTCCAAGCGTTGGAGTGTGGCTTCAATACGTTTCAAGGATTCTTTCATGGCTCACTTCCTCTAAAGACGGCAAGAACACCCAGCGAACACCAATGCCCGTAAGTTTGTCGGGTTAATTCCAATCGACACCGCAAGCATTATGCTTCAGGTTTGTGGTTATAGCTGACTTTTTTTGTGACGACCTTGGAGATGACAACACAGCAACGGTTAATTTTGGTCACGGGGCCGGCACGATCGGGGAAAAGTGAATGGGCAGAGCAATTGGCCGCAGTATCCGGACGATCGGTGATTTATGTGGCAACGGCTCAGGTTGACCCAGCCGATCCAGAGTGGTTGGCGCGGATTCAGCAGCATCAACAGCGGCGACCGGCGAACTGGGTGACTCAAAGTGTCCCGATCACCCTCAGTGCCATGATTCCAATGGCTGCCCCAACGGACTGTTTATTAATTGATTCCTTGGGAACCTGGGTTGCCAATCTGTTAGAGTGCGACGAGCTGATCTGGGAACAAACGGTGACCGAATTGGTGCAGGTTCTCGATCAAAGTCTGAGTTCAATCATTCTGGTGGCGGAGGAAACGGGATGGGGGGTAGTGCCTGCCTACCCTAGTGGTCGCTTATTTCGCGATCGCCTGGGGAACTTGACTCGGCGAATTGGCGCGATCGCAGATGGGGTATACCTAGTGACGGCTGGCTATGCGTTAAACCTGAAGCAACTCGGAATTCCTATCAGAACTTAACTATCGGTTTGAGAACTTAACCATAGCTATAGATTCCGCAACCCTGGAAAACTCTGCCTCACAGTAGCATAGAACTAGATCTCTAGAATGACCTCAAATCCCGGTAGCCTTGATAGGTTGGAGCAGTACCGTTGGAGACATCTTCTCAAAATCAGTCCGTTGATCGAGGCAATAATGTCCAGCGCAGTGACGCTTCACTCTTATTGGCAAATCGTGTTATGGCATCTGAACACCAGGTAAGACAGTACCTTGCCTACTGGTTTCAGTTAGGTAAAGGCATCGTAATTCATGGCGGCATAGAGGTTTTATTACCCCGTCCGGTGATTGCTGGCGATCGCTATAGTCCGGCGTTTGAAGAGTGCTGGCAGCGAGTGATCGCCCCAGATGCGGGAGACTGCTATCTGGAGGGAACAAGCCAAACGATCGCTGAACTATTATCCCCAGCCTGGGAAATTAATCCGTGTTCGCGCTGTTCCATGCCTGTTCCGGTTCGGAGTGTCGGGGTTGCCTCGTTGGAATGCCCCTGTGTGGATATTCCGGATTGGCCTAATACCGAAATTCCAACTCCGCGTTCTCCCATTGATAGCCAAACGTTACTGTCCCGGATTCGCGATCGACTGCGGCAAGCCAATACTGTGGTAGACAGTGATTAGTCGGCAACGATTCCAGGTGATAAGGCTGAGGGCTGGGTGCTGAGCAAAAAAGGTCGGTTGAGTTCTGCCTGAAAGTCTTCGTCTAGTGAGTTGGGTTTCGGTTAGCCGTTGCTTTTCACCAAATTGGCGGGTTGCCGTCGCGGAATCTCGAAGGTCCACAGATCAGATGCCAACTCGGTTTGGGGAAAAATCGATCGGGCTTCCTGAAGTAAATCTTTTAACTCAAGTCCGTTTCCAGGTAAATACCGGGGGCTGAAGTGGGTCATGATCAGTTGCTTGACCTGGGCTGCCAGTGCTACCTGAGCCGCCATAGTTGAGGTGGAATGCAGACTTTGATAGGCTAACTCGGCATCCTGATGGGCAAAGGTGGCTTCGTGAATTAACACATCGGCATCCTGCGCCAGTTCAACGGCACTATCACAAAAGATCGTATCGGTGCAGTAAACCAACTTGCGACCGATTTGAGGTGGTCCACACAGATCGGCACCATTGACCCGTTTGCCGTTCGGCAACACAATTTGTTCACCCCGTTTTAATTTGCCATAGAGCGGCCCTGGGGGAATTCCGAGTGCCATTGCCTGTTCAACATCGAAGTGTCCCGATCGATCTTTTTCCGTTACTCGATAGCCAAAGGCAGTCACCCGATGCTTCAGCAACCCACAACTAACCACATACTCATCATCTTCGTAAACCACTCCTGGCGATACGGGATGGGTTTTGACCGGGTAGGAAAAATGGGTTTGGGAGTAGCGGCGACAGGCTTTGAGATAGTCTTCTAGCTCTGGAGGCCCATAAATATCAATGCGTTGGGCATTACCTGCCAACCCGGCACTGGCTAACAACCCCATCAAGCCAAAAATGTGGTCGCCATGCATGTGAGTAATGAAAATCCGAGCCACTTGGCTGACCCGAATCTCACTCCGCAAAATTTGATGCTGAGTCCCTTCACCACAATCGAATAGCCATGCCTCTGCCCGTTGAGGCAGGCGCAATGCCACACTGGATACATTGCGTGACCGAGTTGGCACACCGGAACTGGTTCCTAAAAATGTGATCTGCAAAACGTCGCAACCCAAATGCGTATCTAGTTCTGACCCTATAGTGGCATAGATAGAGGGGAGCGGACGGGTGGAGCGATCGCCCTCAGGGGGATCGGTGACGGGGCAGACAGGAACAATTGTAACGAGGAAGCGGTCAAGTTTTGAAAAGTTTATAAAACAATTGAGGTACTAAATCTGTGGTGACCGATGGAAGCAATTTGCTCGATCGCAACATATCTAGTGGCTAGGGTGGCTAGAGACTAGGGGCGATCGTTGGTAAGGAGCCTCAGTTAACTGGCTCCACTTTGAACAAATTCATTTATATTAAGCAACGAACATAGTTCCATCCGGACTGGTTGGGGCAAGGCGTGACAGTGCCTCACGTTGCTTTGTTGATCTGTGGGAGACTTCATTTGATGACATTGGAACGCTTCCCAAACCTTGTACTGACCTGGTTAACTATTCTGACCCGGTTGGGCAAGCAAGGTTGGTGGGTTTCTGCTTTGCTCTGGTTTATGGCATTGCCGACAACAAGTTGGGCAAATCCGCTGCCGAAAGCCTCGTTAGAGTTACGGGTCGCGATCGAAGAAGGGGTGGGAGAGGTCAATGTTGGCAGTTCCACTAAAGCGGTCGTGCGGGATAGTGCCGGGAAGCCATTAGGCGAAATTGCGGCGATGAATGCCTTTGTGGCACAGGCAAATGGTGGCTCTGTTCAGCTTGATCGCTGGCGATCGCCGCAGGTCTGGATTGAGCCAGTCGATGGTGGTTATGTGTACATCGGCAATCGCTGGTATCGGGGGCGGGCGTTGGTTGTGCCGACCTCGGGTGGTCTTACAGCCGTCAACTATGTCGATTTGGAGCACTATCTCTACAGCGTATTAGGGGCTGAAATGGGCGGTAGTTTTCCCCAGGAAGCGCTCAAAGCTCAAGCGGTAGCGGCTCGTTCCTATGCGTTGTTCCAGCGCCAAAAAGCTCGCAATGGGGTGTTTGATCTGGGGGATACCCAGGCATGGCAAGTGTACCGGGGGATTCAGGATGAATCGGTTGGCACCCAGACAGCGGTAAATGCTACGGCAGGTCAGGTATTGACCCATAATAATCAAATCATTGAAGCGGTATTCCATTCGTCTGCTGGAGGCTGTACCGAAAATGTGGAAGATGTCTGGATGCAGCCACTCCCCTATCTGCGATCGGTGAAAGAAGGATTTACCGAAAATTCCCCCGTCGCTCAGTGGACAAAAAACTACTCACCCAGTGAGTTAAGTAAGTTAATTACTGGAGTCGGGACGATCGTCGCGATGCAACCTGCCAAAACCACCCAATGTGGGCGAATTGTCTCCATGCTGGTTGAAGGGGATGGGGGTCGTCGGACGGTCAGTGGCGATACCTTGCGCAGTGCCTTGGGCTTAAGAAGCACGTTGTTTGAGGTTTTGCCCCAGTACGGCAGTTCTAACAAAGGTAAGAGTAGCGCGATTACAGGGTTTCAGGTGAATGGTCGGGGCTTTGGTCATGGTTTGGGACTGAGCCAATATGGAGCGCGGAGTTTGGCGCAGCTCGGCTATAACTACCAGCAAATTGTCCTGTTTTATTACAAGGACACCAAACTGGCTCAACTTCAGGTGCAGTAGGTGGGGGATTTAGTGGACGCGGAACCCAACCAGCTCGAACCGATCGTGCAACAGATCGGTGAGGCGGTGCTGGCAAGTATCGAAACGGTCGATCGGCTGTCAGAGCGTATGGATGCTCTGGCGCTGCAAGTTCAGCAGCAGGGCTATCAAATTTTTGCCCTGAGTGATGCGGTGCAAACGTTGGTCGAAGTCCAAACTGCGTCTCTGCAACGCCTGGATCAACTGACGGATGTGCTGGATCGGTTAGTAACGGCGATCGAGCAACCCGAAGAGATGCCGGTAGAGGAAGAATCATTTTGATCTCACCAGCGTCGGAAGCTTTGCCAGTAGGGTTTCCCTTTCAGAAACACTCCCACGACGATGCCAAATAATTGAAATTGATCACTGAGTCCAATCAAATGCCACGGGAGGGGTAGATAGGTTTTGAGGAGGAGGGTGAGGGCAAGGGTCAGCACGAGTCCCCATAGACTACCGAGATTTATCCCAGGTCGATAGAGATACTCTAAAATCAGAACGCCTAATGCGCCAATCCCTGCAAAAATGGCGATTAGGGTAATTAGCCCTATGGAACCACCTAACAGCGTTGAGACGAGTTGGGCAACCGTAGGCGAAAATTGGGCGGCTTGGATGACCACAAATTCCACCAGCATCACGATCAACGCCGTAATCAGGGCTGCCTGAAACAGGACTTTCCAGGGCAAGCGTTTTAATCGTTCAATTGGATCTCCCATGGGGGTGCTATTCCTTCCAGCGATTGCGATTTTCTCCCATTGTGGCATTTGGCTCAGGTAACTCTTCCAATTCCGTTTGCAAGGCTTGATGCTGGGTACGGCGGGATGGGCGACGATACTTTTTGCTTTCCAATTTTGGCTCGTATTGCTGCCGTCCCTGACGTTTACTCTTCAGCTTCAGGTTGGATTCGGCATCGCCCATCCGTTCCAAAACCTGTTGCCGCTCGATCGCCTCAGCTAAAAAATTCAAGTAATGCTCGTACCGTTCCCAATCCCCTCGCACCACACAACCGGGTTCATCCCGATGCAGGCAATCATTGAACTGACAGCGATCGTGGCTAAAGCGCTGCTGAATCTCGGGAAAATACTCTGCCAGTTCTTCCGGTGTACTGACTAACTCCGGTTGATTAAACCCTGGGGTATCGGCGAGCAATCCGCCCTGAGGTAATTCAAATAGTTCGACATGGCGGGTGGTATGTCGTCCGCGACCCAGCTTCCCCGATACAGCCGCGACTCGCAGTTCGGCTTGCGGCACTAATACATTGATCAAACTGGATTTCCCTACGCCTGAGGGCCCCGACACGATCGTCATCCGGTGGTCAAGTTGACGCTGTAATTCAGTTAGCCCTAGCTGCTGATGCACACTGATCAGGATGGGTTGATAGCCCCATGCTTCTAGCCGCGATCGCCACTGGGCTTGGGCATCAGGAGATACCAGATCACATTTACTCAGACAGAGGCTAACCTGTAAGCCGGTAGACTCCGCTTTCACCAGAAACCGACTGAGTTGATGGGGATCAAGGGTAGGTTGTTCCAGCGCAAACACCAGCAAAACGTGGTCAGCATTGGCGACGGGCGGACGATCTAATTCCGAGTGGCGGGGGAATACCTGAGCGATCGCTCCCCGGTTGCCGGCCCAATCCGGTTCTTCGATCTCCACACGATCACCCACCATCACCTGCTGACCGAGCTTTTTTAACCGCGATCGGCGAGTACACAACAACGTTGGAGGGTCGGAGACAGATCCATCAGCCGACCCTGGATCGAGCCGCACCTGGTAGTAATTGGCTTGCACCGCCAGCACCGTTCCCCTCAGAAGCGAACTTGCTTGAACATCCTCGGCGTTGATCACTGCTTCCTGGGCAGCGAGTGGCGGCATATCCGGAACGTCGTGACACCCAGAACTCATCACTCAACACTCGGATGGTGGCGAGGCAGGACAACGCACCCGAATCGCGAAGAATTCACTGCGATCGTCAATCTGTTCGATCCCATAGCCCGCCATCGTCAAGCTATCGGGAACTTGCTCGATCGGTTCTCCCGGATCAAGCCAAACTTCCAGTAGGTCACCGGGAGCCATTTGCTCTAGACGCAGTTTAGTACGCACAAAATTAATCGGGCAAGGTGTGCCACGCAGATCAAGCTGAGCATTGGGTTGGTTTAACTGGGGCATCACCTGACTCATCCCCCAAACATCTTGCCGATAAAGCCTTCAATCCCACCCCGTTCGGTGCGATCGCCGCGAATTTTAGCTAGTTTTTCCAGCAGTTCGCGTTCTTCAGGGCTAGTTCGGGTGGGAATATCGACTAACACGGTAATCAGATGATCGCCGCGACTGACGGGATTACCGAGTTTTGGCACTCCTTTGCCTTCCAGAGTCAGTACCGTACCGGGTTGGGTGCCTGGTGGTACTAATAATTCATGGCTACCATCTACGGTATTGACATCCAACCGCGAACCGAGAATTGCTTGTAAATAGCTGATTTTCAGATTAGAGAGGATATTGATCCCTTCCCGATGGAACTCTGGATCTTCACTGACAAACAGATAGACATACAGATCACCCGGAGGACCATTCCGCTGTCCGGCATCACCTTCGCCAGACACCCGTAAGCGGTTGCCATTATCTACCCCTGCTGGAATGGTAATTTTCAGTTTCTTGGTTTCCTGCCGTTGCCCTCTGCCACCGCAGGTATCACATTTATCTTCAATCACCTGCCCACTACCACTACAGGTCGGACACACAGAAACTTGGGTAAAGCTACCAAACGGAGTTCGGGTGGCACGGCGTACCTGACCGGCTCCACTACAAGTTGAACAAACACGGGGTTGGGTGCCGGGTTTGGCTCCAGAGCCACTACACGTAGTGCAGGTTTCCAGGTGGTTAATCCGGATCTCTTTCTCGCCACCAAAGATGGCTTCTCGGAAGTCGAGCTTTAAGTCCAGCCGCAGATCGTCGCCTCGCATCGGACCACTGCGTCGCCGCGTTTGCCCCGGTGCACCTGCCCCAGAAAAGCCACTAAAGAAGCTTTCAAAAATATCGGCAAACCCGCCAAAATCACCAAAGTCTGGCGATCCAGCTCCCGCCGCCGAACTTACCCCCGCTTCGCCAAAGCGATCGTAGCGGGCACGGGTCTCCGGTTCTGAGAGCACCTCATAGGCGCGGTTAATTTCCTTAAAACGTTCCTCTGCTTCCGGCTCTTTATTGACATCAGGATGGTATTTACGAGCTAGCCGACGGTAAGCACGTTTAATATCTTCTTTATCTGCGTCGCGGGAAACACCAAGGATTTCGTAATAATCACGAGCCATAGCATTATTACTTCAAGGGTAAAGGGATGGGGGATATGGGGTCAGGGGGTTTGGCTGTCTCTTATACACATCT
>NZ_JBLZFZ010000065.1:0-39215 GCF_050753385.1 Pantanalinema rosaneae CENA516 | reverse complement strand
AGATGTGTATAAGAGACAGGAGTGGGGAGTGGGGAGTGGAGGAAGATGGGGAAGAAATTGGGAGATTAGTGGCTGATCACTGGGGGAGGAGTGGGGTCTTTGGCGCGATCGAGCAAGGCTAACCACAACCGCCGGGGCCCATGATTGGCACTATAGAACAACAGATCAATCAGAAGTTTCAGTGCCAGTTGGGTCAAAATCTGTGGAGAGACATTGTCGCCATCGTCCATCCGCTCCTGGTAGAGATTATTAAAGCGATCGAGGTAATCACCCAATAGGGCGGCTTGGTGCGGTTCCCGGTTTTGTTCTGCCATTTGCTCTAATAACGCGATCGCCCGCCGAATTAATTCCTGGTCATGTTTTGCCAGGTGACAGCAGATCAGAACCAGGGCGCGAGCTTCCTCCACATCTAACTTTTTGCGTCCTCCCTGTCCCTTCCGCAGGGGACTGGACTGCCGTAGTCGCCACAGGGCAACCCGATCAGCCACCATTGATTCCAGGTTTAAATCCGTGGCAGCTTGGAGCATGGCTTCAGAGCCAATTCCAACCAGTGCCTCTAGGGAGAGCAACACTAGGTCGAGTTGCGCCTTAATATTGTCTAACTGGCTAGGATCGGGTTGTCTCAGGGGAGCCAGCGCTTCTAGGGAGACAGGAGCGGATGACATAGCAGTGGGAGGCATAACTTCAAGATAGGAAATAACGCCGATCGCGACTCGGTGGTTACGGGTCTTGAAACAAGACTAACGATTGGGCAGGGATGTTTCCTTCCACCCGAGGCAGGACAACGGAGCATAACTCAGGCAACTTTAGAATAGTAGAAGCAGGGAACTAAATGCAAAGCTAAAGGTGGCACTACCTAATGGAACCGTGAGATTATCAATGCCGTACTTGGAGAAGGCTTCTAGCCCGGTGGCTAAGAGGGCAACCCCAGCAGAAATCACCCAAACCTGCCAAAGGTTGCCGTAAACACTGACCAGGATCAGGTTGCTGACCAGATAGCTAACCATCCCCATTGCCAGCGATCCTTCCCAGCTTTTTTGCATCCCCCATAATTTATAGGGATGGCGACCAAACCGTTGTCCGACTAAAGCGGCTAACCCATCGCCCCAGGTCATGACTAAAATCCCCAAAGCCGCATGGTACGGTTGTTGAATTGACCAGAACCAGGCAACCAGGATGCCAATACTAACGGCATAGAAGAAAGTGCCCAAACTTTGCCGACCCACTCCATTGATGCTAGGTAAAATCGGAAACCGGTAGGACAGAAAGGCGATCGCGCTAAAAAAGATCGAGGCACTAATTCCGACCCACATAGGAATTTGCAGCCACCAGGCAATCAGAATCACATTGCCCACCCCAATGTGGACGACCTTACGCACCACCTCTGGATTTGCCAACTTGGTACGATGTAACACCTCGGCGATCCCACCGACTAGCCCCAGCCAACCAGCCGCGATCGCAAGCTGGAGCCAGAGCGAGGACGTTACAGCAGCAAACCAGGATGGCAGAGGCATTAGGGCAAAGAATGCAGCGATCGGAAGGTCATCTCTTCACTGTAGTGGATTTTGTTCCGGATTCAGAATCAGGGAAACTTTCGTATACTTTTCTCAATTACATATTCTTTGGATAAAAAAATGACAATCCAATTACCCTCGATTCAATTCTTTGATGGCGTACCGGAAAATCTGGATGATGTCAGCCTGCGTCGCAACCGCTCTACGGGGATCCGCTCGGTCTTAATGACATTTAAACATCTGAATTCGATTAGCCAGTTTAATAGCTTTCGGTATCGCTTCTCTGGCTGCATGAAATTGATCGATGATGAGGGGGAGATTAGCGTTGAACCTGCATCGGTCAAGTTTTACTTTAAGGGCGATGATGGGGATGATTTCGATCGCCTGGAATGTCGGTTTGACCTCGATCGCGATGACCACTGGGAACGCTTTCTTCGGTTTATGAACCGCTATGCTGAGGCAAACGGCATGGAGTATGGTGAGCATCCCCAACCGCCAGTCTCATAACGCCGAACGTCAACGTAAATTAATGATAAGGTGACTGATCAGTGGCGGAGTAATTTGGGTTTTTCGCTCCTGCCAGACTATTGCTCACCGATACTAACGATTGACGGATGAAAATAGCGATTACTGGGGCAACGGGATTTGTCGGCAGCCGTTTAATCGAACGCTTGCAGGCAGACGGACATCAAGTATTAGCCTTGACCCGGAATGTGGAGCAGGCGAGGCAACAGTTTCCACCATCTGACTTTCCGAATCTCGAGATTGTGGCATATACCCCGATGGAATCCGGTGACTGGCAACAGGTGATTTCTGGGTGTGATGGGGTGGTCAATTTAGCGGGTGAACCGATCGCCGAAAGTCGGTGGACTCCTGCCCATAAGCAAGTCATTCTAGAAAGTCGGCAGTTAGGAACGCGCCGCATTGTGGAAGCGATCGCCCAGGCGAACCCCAAACCGTCTGTATTCGTTAGCGCCTCTGCGATCGGCTATTACGGCACCAGTGAAACCGCGACATTTGATGAAACGAGTGCCCCTGGGGATGACTTTTTGGCGGAGGTTTGCCAGGCCTGGGAAGCGGAGGCGGAGCAGGTCAAACAGTCTGGTGTGCGGTTAGTGATTGTCCGGATTGGGATTGTATTGGGGATGGGGGGAGCGATCGCCAAAATGCTGCCACCGTTCAAGTTATTTGCGGGCGGACCGATCGGGTCGGGTAAACAATGGTTTTCCTGGATTCATCGCGAGGATCTGGTGAATTTAATCATGTATGCCCTGATGCGTTCAGAGCTAGAAGGAACGTTTAATGCAACGGCACCAAATCCGGTTCGCATGACAGAATTGTCTACCACATTGGGACAAGTATTGAACCGCCCATCCTGGTTGCCTGTCCCATCGTTTGCCTTAGAGGCACTCCTGGGGGATGGCGCTAGAGTGGTGTTAGAGGGACAACAGGTATTACCGAAACGAACGCAGGCAACTGGCTTTGAATACCAGTACCCTACCTTGAAACCGGCATTGACGGAGTTTTTACCCTAGTCATTCTGCTATCTACAAAATTTCCCTGTACCAGTGATGCACTGATGCAGGGAAAACACTACGTACTTGGAATGGAAACCTGGCTCTGAAATAGCTGCTCTGGCAGAATGTCGGACTCCTGGCAATACGGAATCCGGTTCTGCCAGATTGGTCTGAGGTGGACTAGGGAATCGCCCTTACAGGTAATCGCAGAGGGTAGTCTCTGCTACCGTTCTCTAGGTGCGATCGTCAGCGTTTATGCAGCAGTTAAAAAATCATGCCAATCGGATTTATGACGGGCTACTTGGGACAGGGTGAGTGGTGGAGGAAATTTGAGGGCTCAAAGCGGTGACTGGCGGTTGATTGATCGGCAATTCAACCATAAAGGTGGTGCCGCCTCCGGGAGCCGAACAACAGAAAATGCGACCATGATGGGTTTCGGTGATGATCTGATGCGAAATTGATAACCCTAACCCGGTGCCTACCCCCATAGGCTTCGTTGTGAAAAAGGGTTCAAATAAGCGCTGTTGCACTTCCAGGGAAATTCCTGGCCCATTATCGGAAATGCTAACGGCAATGCGATTGCTGTTAATCCGTTGGGTGATGATCACAATCTGGGGTTGTTGATGGGACTCCTGTTCTAACAGGGCATCGATCGCATTACTTAACAGATTCATGAACACCTGATTCAGTTGGTTAATATGACATTCGATCGGAGGGAGATCGGCAAACTCCCTGACAATCTCAATCCTGGGTTTGTAGCGGTGTTGTAGTAACAGGAGCGTATTGTCAATGCCGGTATGCAGATCGGAAAAGTCCATTTCCTGTTGATCCAGACGATAGAAGTTGCGTAACGTCAGGACTAATTCCCGGATGCGATCGGCTCCTAACTTCATGGAATTGACGATGCGGGGTAAGTCTTCCAGCGTAAACTCCAGATCGATGTTGGCTAAGACCGATTGGATCGCGGGATGTTGGTCGGCTCCACTACCCTGATATGCCTGAAGTAGCCCTAAAATATCTCGCACATGTTCTTCCACATAGGGCAAATTACCATAAATAAAATTAATTGGATTATTGATCTCGTGCGAAATTCCCGACAGCATCTGTCCTAAAATCGCCATCTTTTCCATCTGCACCATTTGCTGATGAATACGTTGGGCTTCGGCCAGCATTTGGGAAAGATGTCGCCCCTGTTGCTCAATTTCCTCAGTCTGTTGATTCACTTTTTGCTGAAGCGTGGCATGGGATTGTTCCAGGTGGTTAATCCAGTGAATTGCTTTGCCTAATGCCTCCGTTTGAGGAGCAATGACCAGTTCAGTCAGGAGCGCGAGGTAAGAAACTGCCATGCTAGTCCGGGAATCGATCGTGAGAGGAAATGTGCAAACAGGAACAACGTCAAGATAGCTACTCAGTAATTACAGGGTTAAGGCTGACATTTCAGCAACAACTGCTGTGTGACCTCAATGAATTTAATTTCTAGGCTAAGACAAATTGGACACTTCGCTGTGGAAAGTTGGGGGAATACCTCAGCCAAAGCGAGTCAGCCACTTGGCAGCTATCCCTGTAACTGTAATAATGAAAAGAAAATGAAAACCTGACTTGGAGCCTGGATTGTCTGTGAATCCTTATTCATCTGCCCCCAGCCAGCCACCCTTATACCTTGAACGTACCCCAATCGTACCGTTGTCCCATCATGGAGACAGAGGCGGCGAACCAGTAGTTGCTAAAAGCTTTTTGGTAGAGGAAAAGGAGCTTGTGCCGCCGATCGCTGACCCAACCCCAATCTCGCCTGCCTCTCAACCCACTCGCTCCATCTGGACGATTTTCACCTCTACATTTATTACAATTTTTCTAGCGGAATTAGGCGACAAAACTCAGGTTTCCACCTTATTAATGAGTGCCGAGTTTCACCAGCCCTGGGTCGTGTTTGCAGGGGCGGCAACAGCGTTAATTACCACTAGCTTACTAGGAGTTTTAATCGGACGTTGGCTGGCTACCCGGTTATCGCCGAAAACATTAGATACTGCCGCAGGTATCATCCTGGCTCTGTTGTCGGTTGGGTTGCTATGGGATGTGTTGAGGATGTAAGGGGGACTGTACAGACATGGATTGGCACCTGTTAGGGCTGAGTTTTATTACCGTATTTCTGTCCGAATTAGGAGATAAGAGCCAACTCGCGGCGATCGCCCTCAGTGGTGGTTCCCGTTCTCCCCGGGCGGTATTTTTTGGGGCGGCGACTGCTTTATTAGTGGCAAGTTTCCTGGGCGTAATGGTGGGAGAGGGCACAGCCCAATTACTCCCTGCCAAGGTGGTCAAAATTATTGCCGCGATCGGGTTTGCCGTGATGGCAATTCGTTTACTGTTGCCGAAAGCCGAATCACCGGAAGAACCTACCTAACACGGATGATTGCTTCTCCAAGTTTAATCTCTGGCATTCAGACTTTAGCGTTCTAGAATAGAACGGTAGGCTGAATGTAAAGAATTATGGCTGCCAACGTTGAGATTTATACCTGGACGACCTGCCCGTTTTGTATTCGGGCAAAAGCCTTGCTCGATCGCAAAGGGGTGGATTACACCGAATACTGTTTGGATGGTGATGAATTAGGGCGGGCGAAGATGGCTCAACGGGCGAATGGTCGCCGATCGCTGCCGCAGATTTTTATTAACGATCAGCATATTGGGGGCTGTGATGATCTCCATGCTCTGAATGCTCAGGGTAAACTCGATCCTCTCTTAGCCAGCTAACCGGAGACCTGCGATCGTGAAATTTACCTTTATTATTGACCCGATCCAACGACTGGATCCGGGGCATGACACTAGCGTTGCCTTAATGGAAGCGGCACAGGAGTTGGGGCATGAAGTCTGGATCACTCAAGCCAATCAATTGGGTGTGGTGCAGGGTCGGGCGACAGCCCTGTTGCAAGCTGTAGAACTGATTCCAGTGCAACTGGTGGATGGTTTGTGGGTAGCGGCAAATCCCTGGTTTAGACTGGGCGATAGTACGATCGGCTATCTGGATGAGATGGATGCCGTGTTTATGCGTACCGATCCCCCGGTGACGACTCCCTATCTCTATGCGACGTATGTGCTGGATTATATTGATCCGACCAAAACCTTAGTGGTCAACTCACCTCGGGGGATTCGGGCAGCGAATGAAAAAATGTATGGTTTGCAATTTACCGAAGCTATGCCGGAAACGATCGTCAGCCAGAATAAGCAAGTGATCCGGCAGTTTGTGGAGCAGAAAGGGGCTGCCGTGATGAAGCCTCTGGGCGGTAAGGCAGGCGAAGGCATTCTATTTCTAGAACCGGGCGATCGCAATATCAATTCCATGATTGAGATCAGTACCCAACAGGGGCAAGTACCCGTCATGGTGCAAACCTATTTGCCTGCTGCCAAAGATGGGGATAAACGGATTATTCTGTTGAATGGCACACCGATCGGGGCAGTGAATCGGATTCCGACCGGGAACGAATTTCGCGGCAATATGGCGGTCGGGGGTCGGGTCGCCCAGGTAAATATTACCGATCGTGAACGGGAGATCTGTACCCAACTGGCTCCAGTGCTGCAACGGGATGGGTTGATCTTTGTGGGAATTGATGTGATCGGGGGGTATCTGACGGAGGTAAATGTCACCAGTCCGACGGGAGTGCGAGAGATCGATCGCCTGGAGGGCACTCGCTTAGGGCAACAGGTGATTGACTGGATTGGGCAACACCGTACCGAACGGCTGGAAGCGGCGGCGATCGGTGGTCTGTAAAGCGATCATGAACCTTCATGAAGTTTCGCCGAAATTCCTCTGAGATCCGGTGAGGTTTTATTCAGCCCCCAAACAGATAGAAGAGAGACAGCAACAAGCCCCCCTTGCTACTATCTCTCTTGCTCATCGCATGAACGGAGTTACACAACCCACTGCATTTAAACTAACTGTTGCGCTTTGAGATTAGGTAAAGTTCCCATGAACTCATGGTGAGCAATTGATAAGGGTTCTCTGTCATGCTCAAGAAACACGTCAGATGGATAGATTCCGTACCTGGCGTGTTTTTTGTATGGATGTCATCATTCACGCACTCAAGCTTGAGCATCAGGGTCGGTATGGAGGCAGTGTCAGGTAGCCGCCAGCCCCAGGTTTGATGGTGGTTTGAGGTTGGTAAGTGGCTGGAGTGAGATCCCCTAGCTGATTGGGTATTCTCAGAGAATAATAATTTTGAGCTTTTGGAACTATCGATTTACCCTATGGCACTAACAGCAAGCGCGAGCCTTCACCTTTTGCCTGACATTCAGGGTTATGCCATCGTTGAGCCACTGTATACAGGTTCTCGGACAGTTGTTTATCGAGCGATAGAGCAGTCGAGCCAGCGTCCAGTCATTATTAAGCTCCTGCACCGAGACTACCCAACTTTTAATGAGTTATTGCAGTTCCGCAACCAATATACGATCGCTAAAAATCTCAATATTCCAGGAATTGTCTGTCCCTACAGTTTGGCATCCTACGGTAACAGCTATGCCTTAGTTATGGAAGACTTTGGTGGGGTATCTCTCCAGCATTATGCCCAGGGACAACCCCTAGCTGTAGAGGAGGTTCTGGCGATCGCCCAGCAGTTAGTCATCACCTTACATGAGTTGCACGAAAACTGCGTGATTCATAAGGATATTAAGCCTGCCAATATTTTGATTCATCCGGTGACCAAACAGGTGAAACTGATTGACTTCAGCATCGCTTCGCTCTTACCTAAGGAAACGCTGGAAATCCGCAATCCGAGCGGACTGGAGGGCACCCTTGCCTATCTGTCTCCAGAACAAACGGGACGGATGAATCGGGGGATTGATTACCGGACTGATTTCTATGCGCTGGGGGTGACGCTGTTTGAATTACTGACGGGGCAATTGCCGTTCTCATCTGCTGACCCGATGGAATTGGTGCATTGCCATCTTGCCAAAACCCCTCCCCAGGTTCATGATCTGGTGCCAGAGATGCCGGTGGTGCTATCAGAGATGGTGGGTAAACTGATGGCAAAGAATGCGGAAGATCGCTATCAGAGCGCCCTGGGATTACAGCATGATTTGCACACCTGTCTGACGCAATGGCAGGCAACCGGCAAGATTGCTACCTTTACGATCGCTACCTGTGATATCAGCGATCGGTTTTTGATTCCTGAAACCCTGTATGGACGAGCGACAGAAGTTCAAACCTTGCTAGCTGCCTGCGATCGAGTGGCGCATGGCAAATCGGAACTCATGCTGGTCGCAGGCTTCTCTGGCATTGGTAAAACCGCCGTCGTGAATGAAGTTCACAAACCAATCACGCGGCAACGAGGTTACTTTATCAAAGGTAAGTTTGACCAATTCAACCGGAATCTGCCGCTCTCTGCTTTTGTGCAGGCTTTTCGTGATCTGATTAGACAGTTACTGGCAGAATCAGATACCCAATTGCAACGCTGGAAAACCAAAATTTTAGCGGTGCTGGGGGACAATGGTCAGGTAGTGATTGATGTCATTCCTGATCTGGAGTTAATTATTGGTAAACAGTCTGCTGTACCAGAACTTTCGGGTAGTGCTGCTCAGAACCGATTTAATTTACTATTTCAACGGTTTATTCAGGTTTTTACTCAAAAAGAACATCCTTTAGTCATTTTCCTGGATGATTTGCAATGGGCAGATTTAGCCTCGCTCCAGCTATTACAACTGCTGATGCAGGATAATGGACATTTACTGATTTTAGGCGCTTATCGTGACAATGAAGTTTCATCTACGCATCCCCTGATGTTAGCGGTTGATGAGATGCAGGCAAACAACATTGTCATTAATACGATTACCCTGGCTCCCCTGACGGAAGCTACCGTGAATCAACTGGTTGCCGATACATTGAATTGTCCGGCTCATCTGGCGCAACCCCTGACCCAACTGATCTACCCAAAAACGCAAGGTAATCCCTTGTTCATCACCCAATTTCTGAAGGCGTTGCATGAGGAGGGGGGAATTCAACTCAATCCAACGCTGGGCTATTGGCAGTGTGAGATGATGTCAGCCCGACAGCTCGCCCTGACGGACGATATTGTGGAGTTCATGGCCGCGCAATTGCAAAAACTTCCTGAAGTGACCCAAACGGTGTTGAAATTAGCCGCCTGTATTGGGAATCAATTTGATTTGACCACCCTCGCGATCGTGTCAGAACAATCGCAGGCAGAAGCCGCTTCAGCCCTCTGGTGTGCCGTCCAGGAAGGCTTAATTCTGCCAATTACCGATGCCTATAAGTTCTTCCAGTTGCCAGCCTCAGATATCCCGATCGATCAGCAGTGTTTGTCCTACAAGTTCTTGCACGATCGGGTGCAGCAGGCTGCCTATTCTCTGATTGCCGAAACCCAGAAACAAGTCACTCATTTACAAATTGGTCGATTGCTGTGGCAAAATTCGTCCGCCGCCGAGCCATCAGACCGCTTGTTTGAACTGGTGAATCAGTTAAATTATGGGGTTGCCCTGATCACGGAGGCTACTGAACGGCAGCAACTTGCCCATCTGAATTGGCTGGCAGGGCAAAAAGCCAAGGAAGCCACGGCCTATAGTGCTGCCCTGGGGTATTTCAATCAAGGGATGCAGTTACTGACCGCTAGCGGGTCAGCGGAGGCAGATAACCTACTGTACAACTTGTATTATGCCGCTACTGAAACCGCCTGTCTCAACCATGATTTTGAGCAGATGGATGCTCTGATGCCATTGGTGGTGCAACAAGCGAGTGATTTACTGGAGCGAGTCAAAGTTTATGAAATTAAGCTTCAGGCCTATCAAGCCCAGGGACAGCAACTTAACGCGATCGCCCTCGGACGGGAGATTCTGCACCAACTGGGGGTTGATTTGCCGGAAACTGTAACCCCGGCTGAGATGCGCCAAGCGGTAGAATCTACGCTTTCATCTCTACCCACGGCTCAAATTGCGGATTTAGCGCATTTACCGAGCATGAGTGATCCACAAGCTCAGGTGGCGCTGAAGATTATGATCAGCATTGTGCCCTCGGTTCATCAAGCGGCTCCCGAACTGTTTCCGATTCTGGCGTGTGCAGAGGTGAATCTATCGTTGAAGTACGGCAATTCGCCACTGTCAGCCCCAGGGTATGCTGATTTTGGTATTGTTGTGAATACCGTATTGCATCGTCTGGATGCAGGCTACCAGTTTGGGCAACTGGCATTAAACATCGTCGAAAAATTTGCCGCGAAGTCGGTGCAAAGCATGACGGCGATGAAGGTTGCTGCCTTTAATCAATACAATCAGCAACCTATTCAGAGCGCGATCGATCTGTTAAAGCAAGCCTATCGTATTGGCTTAGAAACAGGGGATGTCGTGCATATATTCACCTCAACTTTTTTCCGGTTGCTCTACACCTTTTTGAGTGGCACAGAAAACCTAGCCGAACTGTATGAAGAGATTGAGGGCTATCAAGCTGATTTTGTCACTATTCAGCATTTCCTAACCTGGTCGAGGATTCTGAAGCAGACGATCGAGAATTTGATTGTCCCAACTCCGCATCCCACCTGTTTAAAGGGGACTGCCTGTGATGAAGCTGAACTGTTACCTGATTTGCTGCAAAACAATGATCAACTGACTCTTCATATTCTGTGCCTCAATCAGCTGATTCTCAGTTATTTGTTTGATGATCTGGCAACGGCGATCGTCCAAGCAGATCAGTGTCGCCAATATCTCAATGGTGGTGCAGGCATGTTGTCTGTGCCAGTGTTTAATTACTATGATGCCTTAGCTCGATTAGCGATCTACCCGACCTGCGAAACGGCACATCAGGCTGATCTACTGCGACAGGTGGAGCAAAATCAGGCAGTTTTACGCGATCGGGCACAGTCCGCACCGATGAATTTTCAGCATCAAGCTGATCTGGTGGCAGCAGAATACCATCGTCTATTAGGGCATACATCTCAGGCAATTGATTTGTACGATCGAGCGATCGCCCAGGCTCGTGAACATGGGTTTATGCAGGATGCTGCCCTGGCCAATGAACTTGCTGCCAAATTCTATCTGGCTTGGGGCAAAGAGAAGGTGGCGGCGGGATATATGCAAGAAGCCTACTATGGCTATACTCAGTGGGGTGCTAAAGCCAAAACTGATGCCCTAACTTATCACTACCCTTACCTACTGCGCCCAATTCTGCAAGCAGCTACACAACCCCTAAAAATTCTCGAAACATTAGTCACAGTAGCAGCACCGAGTCTATCAATCCACCACTCCACCGGGCAAAGTACTTCTTCGAGTACAGGCGTTAACGCTGCCTTAGACATTGCCACTATCCTGAAAGCCTCTCAAACGCTGTCTAGCACCATTCAACTGGATGAACTTCTCCATCAACTGACTCAGGTGATCTTGCAAAACTCGGGGGGTGAGCGTTGTGCTTTAATTCTTCCCCATGCTGATCAGGAGTGGCAGGTGGTCGCCATTGCCACTACTACAGCGACAGAACTGTGTGCGGAGCCTCTGGAAGGTAATCCCAATTTGCCCGTGAAGCTGATTCAGTATGTCAAAAATACCCGCGAAGTGGTCGTAATTAATGACCTGAATACAGAGTTTCCGGTGATTGACGAGTATCTACGTCAGCGTCAACCCAGGAGCCTACTCTGTTTGCCCATTCTGAATCGGGGACAGTTAATTGGCATTCTTTATTTAAAGAATCAAGCGACCAGTGGGGTATTTACGCCCGATCGCATTCTGATTCTCAATTTCCTTTGCACCCAGGCTGCCATTTCGCTAGAAAATGCTCGGCTCTATCAAAAAGCCCAGGATCATACGCAGCAATTAGAACAGACTTTACAACATGTGCGACAAATTCAACTACAACTGGTACAGAATGAAAAAATGGCATCCTTAGGGAATCTAGTCGCTGGGGTCGCCCACGAAATTAACAACCCGATCGGCTTTTTGAATGGCAGTATTGGTAATGCCAAAGACTATGTGCAAGACCTGCTGCATCATTTGGAACTGTATCAACAACACTATCCCCAGGTCGCTGACCCCATTGCCGAT
The DNA here is from genome assembly GCF_050753385.1 of Pantanalinema rosaneae CENA516. NCBI lineage: Bacteria > Bacillati > Cyanobacteriota > Cyanophyceae > Leptolyngbyales > Leptolyngbyaceae > Pantanalinema > Pantanalinema rosaneae. The sequence continues at coordinate 27,163 of NZ_JBLZFZ010000065.1, read as the reverse complement.
CATGGGGCAGACATCGATCTAGAGTTCCTCTGTGAGGATTTACCAAAACTACTCAACTCTATGACCGGAGCCACCGATCGCATTAAGTCCATTAGCACCAGCCTGCGGACTTTCTCTCGTGCTGATACGGAACATAAGGTGAAGGCGAACCTGCATGAGGGGATTGATAGCGCTCTCCTGATTCTGAAATATCGGCTGAAAGCAAATGAATACCGTCCTGAAATTGCGGTAGTTAAGAACTATGGTGAATTACCCCTGATTGAGTGCTTCCCCGGACAGCTTAACCAGGTGTTTATGAATATTCTGGCGAATGCGATCGATGTGTTTGATGAAGCGGCTCAACAGATGTCCTTTCAAGCTCTAGAGGCTCAACCCCAACAAATCACAGTGCAGACTACGGTACTTGCTGCCCAAAATGCGGTCGAAATTCGGATGCGGGATAATGGTCACGGCATGACCGACGCTGTCAAAGCCCGGATTTTTGATCACCTATTCACCACAAAGGGGGTAGGCAAGGGGACGGGATTGGGACTGGCGATCGCCCGTCAAATTGTGACTGAAACTCACCTGGGTAGCCTGGAGGTTGAATCGGCAGTAGGACAGGGGACTGAATTCTATGTTCGCCTGCCGATCGCATCCTAAACGACCCATTTGCCTGGAACCATGCCCACCCCAGCCTGCTGTGTGAACTGGAAGCAATCCGGTGAATTAGTTCTGGGAGTCGGGGGGAGTGAAAAATTGGCTACTGAGGCAAAGCGATTGATGGGGAGTCCCAACCGCTAATCCTGCCTGGGCCATCACTGGTTTGAGTCGCCGCCGAAACTCACGACCAACCGCCCATTGTTGCAAAGGTTGGGTTTTAATCCAAACTCGAATTAACATTCCGGCATGATCAATCTTATCAATGCCTAAGACCTCGGGCGGTTCCAGGATTTTGTGATGCCATGCGCGATCGTGGTACATCTCCTCTGCTAATTGTTTCAGCACATCCAGAGCTTGATCGGGATCGGAGTTGACTGAAACATCGATCGTGAGATCCACCCGTGACCAATCTTTGGACAGGTTTTGCACAATACTAATCTGACTATTGGGAATGGTGATTAAGCGTCCTTCATTATCTCGTAGTTGGGTAATGCGGAGATTCATATTCTCGACTAAACCGCCGATATCCCCTACGGCAATTACATCGCCAACGGCATATTGATCTTCAAATAAAATCAAGAACCCATTAATCACATCTTTGATAAAATTTTGTGAGGCAAACGAAATTGCTAAACCGATGATCCCTGCCCCCGCTAACAACGGTACTAGATTTACGCCTAACACCGCTAGTCCTGTGAGCGTACCAGTACCGATTAATAGAATGGTAGTCGCACTCTTGGCAACCCGTGACACGGTGGAAATCCTTAATGCTAACCGTTGTGGCTTTCGGGGCATAGATAGCTGTTCTTTCTCGAATACACCAAATAGTCGATCGATTAGCGTGTCACTCAGGCGAATTAACACATAAACCCCTAAACCAATGGCGATCACTTTCAGGGGAGTGGATAATGCTACTGTTTGTAACCATCGCGTATAGGGAAAAAGGCCCAGAGTTGTAAAGGTTCCCCCACTCCAAATACCAACTTGCACAATTTGCAGCACTCGCCGTTTGACATCATGGAGCGAGTATTGTTGTTGCTGCTGTAATTGCATCATATGTTGAGCGCTGGCAGCACGATCGGCATCGGCATCAAGGATAGATGTTGACACGTCCGGTGACTGGGGTTGCAAGTGCTTTTGCTGATTGCGTACTCGACGTTGCACTAAGACGATCGCGCCGCTTGTGGTCAACATTGCCGCTAACACACCTACGGCTATCAATCCCCGTTCCGTCAAAAACTCTGGCTGGCGTTCTTGTCTGGCTCGTAACAAGGCATTCTGGATGGTGACCGTCAGTTGATTGGCCAGGCGTTCGGGATCACTGCCATGAATTTGGGCATCCAGGGTGGTCACGGTCATCAGGTATTGATCGTTGACAGAAATTACGGGCAACCGACTATCTGAATCAATGCTGTAACGCACATCTAAGTTTTCTGGCTCAAAATCGGCTTGGACGATGCGGTTGAGGGTTGCCTCAATGCTTTGTAATCGTTGATTAATTGGTCTGGGGCTATCTGCCAGATCTTGACCATCGACTAAGGCTGGAGCCGTAATGGCAAAGAGGCGATAACCATCTAAGCTGACCTGGGCGGTAGAAATTTGATTATTACCCGCCGCCTGTAGCGTTTGTTTTAACGGGGTTAAATTCAGACCGGGTAAATTAGGCTGTTGTCCCTGACCGGGCAGGGTTGTGATCGGTAGTAAGCAAACCGCGATCGCGCCAACTCCAGCCTGAATCAGCCGTGACCAGCGACAGGATGATCCCGTTGGTTGCCGAGTATAGGTCGCCAAAAGCATCATGAGTCATTATTCAGCGTCACTTCGCCTCCAGGTTATACCAAGAGTATTAAGAAGTGTGTACGACATTGGGTAGAGATCAGGGCATTGGGTCATTAAGCTTTTCCTGCCAGAAGCGCTACAAATGCCGCATGTTCTTTATTATTGCCGACAGCCAACAGCCGATCGTCCACCTCGATCACCGCATCTCCCATGGGATAACGGTGAAGTTTTTTGTGCCGCTCGATCGCCATAATGGTGACACCTGTGATCCGCCGCACCTGGGCTTGTGCCAATGTCAATCCCATTAAGGGGGATTGGGGCTTTACCACATACCAGTGGCGTTGTAGCCCTTCAATTTCAGTGTCTAGATTGGCAGCCCCCCAATACTCAGCCCGTTCTGGCAGAATATCCCGATACCGACCACTGCGATAGCGATGCACCAATTGCTGCACATCAAAGGTTGAATCCCCTAATTTGAAGAGTAAGTGGGCACCCATTTCCAGAGCCGCCTCAAACTCCGGTTGCACCACTTCCTGGGCACCGAGTTGGTAGAGTGAGTCAATTTCGCTATTTACATGCGCCCGCACTGTGACATCCAGGTTAGGAGCCAGACTCAGCGATCGTTGTAGCGTTAACCGGGTTGCCATGGGATCGGGTAGTGTAATTGCCAGGGCTTGAGCCTGGGGGAGATTGGCTTTTTCCAGCACCAGTTGGCTAGAGGCATCGCCGAATACATAGGGAATTTGCCGTTCTCGTAGGGTTTGCAAGGCGGCTTCGTTATTGTCGATCACTAAAATGCGATAGCCCTGGAAGTACAACATGCGTACCAGGGTTTGCCCCACGCGACCGTAACCTGCCACAACAATATGCCCTGTCAGTTCTTCTTCTAGCTCCGCCAGGTGAGATGACGTGCGGGTGGATTGTAACCAGGTATCGACGATCGACCATTGCTCTAGCCAGACGAGCCAAGTCGGAATGGATCGGAGAATTAACGGCGTAATGAGTAAGGTAATGGCTGTTGTGCCGACGACTAAGCCATAAAGTTGATCGGAAAACAATCCCTGCGCTTTTGCGACCCCTGCCAACACAAACGAAAACTCACCAATTTGATTGATGCCCAAGCCGACCGTTAATGAGGTTTTGAGGGAGTAGCCAAATAGGTTGACTGCCAGGGTGGCGATCGCGGCTTTCCCAATCATGGAAATTGCCACTAATCCCAATAACTGGGGCAAATTTGTCAGCAAAAACCCTGGATCAATCAGGAGCCCGATCGAGGTGAAAAATAGGGTGGCAAATACATCCCGCATCGGCAGAATGCGATCGAGGGCATGATCGGCATATTCCACATTGGATACCATCAGCCCCGCGACAAAGGCTCCCATCGCAATTCCTAGGCCTAAACTGGATGTTAGTAGGGCAATGCCTAAACACAGCACTAAAATTCCCAACAGAAAGAGTTCTTGAGAACCCGTTTGAGCCATCCAGCGAATCAGCCAGGGCATCAACCAACGACCTGCCAGCACTGCCCCTGATAGAAATAGGATGTCTTTGAGGATGGTAACTGCGATCGCCGAGCCGATCATTTCCGGCGGTTGCGTCAGGGTCGGCAGGATCGCCAGCATCACCCCCAGGCTTAGATCTTGCACAATTAAAATTGCCAGCATAATCTGCCCATGCAGGGTCTGAACTTCATTGCGCTCAATTAACCCTTTGAGGACAACCGCCGTAGACGATAATGACAGGACAGCCCCTAAGAAAATGGCGGTGGGGATAGAGTCTACCCATCCGGTCAGATACGTTAAGCCGCCGCCTAACAGCATGGTCAGAAAAATTTGCAGGATGCTGCCGCCAAAGGCAATGGCTTTGAGGCGAAGTAAGGTTTTCAAGGAGAATTCCACTCCCAGCACAAATAGCAGTAACGCGACCCCAATCTCAGCGAGCACCTGAATATTGCCTTCGGTCGCCACCAGTTTTAAGCCAGCCGGTCCCACGATCGTACCCGCCAGAAGATAGCCCAGCAATACAGGTTGCCCCAGGCGATGTGCCCCATAACCGCCGATCGTGGCAGCCCCCAGAACCGTTACCAGTTCGACAATTAGCTTTAATTCGCTTGCCATAGCGTTTTGATGTTAATCAGGTGGATTTAAGTCTGGGGAATCTCCAATAGTTGTTGAATGATTGTTGTCAAATGTTTTAATGATACGGGTTTCGCTAAATAGGCAGCCGCCCCAGCCGCCAAGCATCTTTCGCGATCGCCAGACATGGCTAAGGCGGTGAGAGCAATGATGGGCAGATCGGTAAATTCTGGGTGTTGCCGGATTCGTTGCATGGCTTCTATTCCATCCATCCCAGGCATCTGAATATCCATCAGAATTAAGTCAGGATGGTGGGCTTGGGTCAGATCGATCGCCTCCTGTCCATGATTCGCTACAATTAATCGATAGCCCCGAGTTTCCAGATAACCGGAAATAGTTTCTACATTGGCGAGATTATCTTCTGCTAACAGAATTAATGGTGGGTCAACGGCAGCCAGGTGATCGGATGGAGAGAGCGTGGCGGATTGGGTCGTCAGGCGATCGTCTGCCTCTAGGGAAATGACCGGTGGTGGTATTGGGAGAGTGAGAGAGTGGGGTTCGGGAATTCGTAAGGTAAAACAGCTTCCCTGTCCCAATTGACTTTGAACGGTGACAGAGCCTCCATGTAATTCGGCAATTCGGCGTACTAGCGATAAGCCTAACCCAGTACCACTGTAATGGCGATTCAGACTACTATCGATTTGTACAAAGGGTTGAAACAGCTTATTCAGGTCTGCTGCGGCAATGCCAATGCCGGTATCAGTGACCGAGAAGCTGATCCAATCCGTAGAATTTTGAGCCAGATTGGCGCGATCGCTGGATTGGCGACTTACTGCCAAGGTGACGCTACCACCTTCGGGGGTGAACTTAATCGCATTACTGAGCAGGTTAAGTAGGGCTTGATGCAAGCGGCGTTCATCCGCCTGAATCGTTCCCAGATTGCCAGGAATGTTGTGATGGAGCTGAATTTGTTTTTTCAGTGCCATTGACTGCACTGCGGTAAGGCTCGTTTGACAGAGGTTTTGGACAGATACCGCATTGAGGGTGAGTTCCAATTTACCCGCTTCAATTTTGGAGAGATCAAGAATGTCATTAATCAGATCCAGCAAATGCTTGCCGCTACGTTCGATCGTTGCCAGGGCTTTCCGTTGCCGTTGGTTAATATCACCCAACACTTCATCCTGTAAGCTCTCTGACATACCGAGAATGGCATTCAAAGGGGTGCGCAGTTCGTGACTCATGTTCGCGAGAAATTCATCTTTGAGGCGAGTGGCTTGAGCCAGTTCGGCATTGGTATTGGCTAATTGTTGATTAATGTGTTGGAGTTGTTCTTCGGCTTGTTTGCGATCGCTAATATCTGCCAGAATCCCCACATAACCAATTAGGGCTCCACTGGAGTCCGTTTCGGGTCGCACCTGGCAGTAAAACCAGATCGTACTGCCATCGGGGCGGAGTAGCCTTGCTTCATTCCGGTAAAGATCCGGCTGACTGGCTTGAAGCCATTGTGCCCATGTGCTAGTGATGCGATCGCGGTCATCCGGGTGAATGGTTTGTACCCAGCCTGTTACCATTGCGGTTGCCGTTGGTCTACCTGTCATCTCGCTCCAGCGATCGTTGACATAAATACAGTTACCAGCCATGTCCATGCGAAAAATTGCCACGGGTGCTGTAGCGGCTAAGGTGGCAAAGCGATGTTCACTTTTTTCGAGTGCTTCCTGGGCAAGTTTAAGTGCCGACAAATCGCGGATGCTGACGACAACACCGGAAATCGTTTGCTCAGCGCTATCGAGATAAGGGACGTAGGTGACACTGAGAAACTGGGGAACAAGATTCGGGAAATCAAACCAGCGTTCGTACTGGATCAGTTCTCCGGCTAAACAGCGATCTAATTTAGGTTGGATCACGGTCGTAAATAACTCGGTTCCCAAAATCTCAGCGACGGTATGACCCACAACCTCAGATTCCTGACGATTGCACCAGGTCAGATAAGCCGCATTCACTAGTTGATAGTGGTAGTGGCGATCGAGCAGCGCAATCCCATCATTGGCGATCGCCACAATCCGTTCATATCGTTGCAAAGCTCTTTCGACTTGCTTCAGCTTCGTAATGTCTCGTCCCACCGCTTGGACTTCCATCACCTGCTGCTGCTGATTCATCAACAAATGGCTAACCCATTGCGTCCATCGGATTTCCTCATTCACAACGACGCGATTTTCGATCGTTACCGTTGGGTTGTCGGGGGTCAGCGTTTTTAGTTGTTGTGCAACATGAGCACGATCTGCGGCAAACACTACAGGTTCATAGCTTTGACCAATTACGTCCTGTTGTTGCACATCAAAGTAGCGGTAATAGGCTTCGTTCACAAACAGCATTCTGCCATCGGGTAAAAACCGGGCAATCAGATCAGTCTGATCTTCAACAATGGCGCGATACCGAGCTTCACTGAGTTTCAGCGCTTCCTCTGCCTGCTTGCGTTCAGTAATGTCGATATGGCAACCGACCATGCGTAGGGGACGACTCTGGGCATCCCAGGCAATCACCCGTCCGGAGCAAATCACCCACACGATCGAGCCATTTTTGTGACGATATCTCACTTCGTTGTAGTAAAGAATCTCCCCCCGACTTTGCACATGGCGGTCAAAACACTGGAACAGTCCCGGTAAATCCTCAGGTAAAATCAGATCCTGCCAGGTTTCTGGTGTGTTGGGTAACTCGTGATCTTTGTAGCCAAGCATCTGTTTAAAGTTAGGACTGAGGTATTTCTGATGATGTAGCAGATCCCAATCCCAGTAGCTTGCCAAGGCAACTTCCAGCACATTCTCCAGCAAACCCAATTCCAGTTGGAGCCGTTCTAAATATTGCGACTCTGCCTCGGCTTGCTTCCGGCGGGTAATATCCCTTACCACGTTGATCAGCCCTAAGGGTTTGGCTTGCTCATCGCGGCAAAGACTGGTGGTGATCGAAAACCAGTGGGGTGTTCCAGCGATCGTCAGACATTGCTCAATTTCGTTGGCTTGTCCTGTGTGTAAAACGGTTTGTTCCAACGATCGCAACTGCTCAGCCTCTTGAGGGGCTAAAAAATCGTCGGCTACTCTGCCTAGCATTGCGGCAGGATGCAATCCCAGTATATGGGCAGCCGCTTGATTCACGACTAAATACTGCCCCTGCATGTTCTTGACTAGAATGGCATCATGGGTAGAGTTGATGATGCTTAACAGGAAGCGCTGGCTGCGCCGTAAATGTTTGACTCCGCGTTGAATTAAGCCATACAACAGCAAACTGGTACAACCAATGAATAGCCAGCCTTTGACGGTTTGTAGTTGGCTCAGAATGTCTGTGGATGGTGATAAGCGGGCTAGCAGGTAGTCCGACCAGGTAATCCAGAGAACACCCAGTAAGGCATAGATCAGGGTAATGGAGATCGCGAGATAGTGAGACTGGTTGGAGAGGTTGGGGGGCAACTGGGTGTCTGAAGTGTGCCAACGCTGCCAGCGATTACCTGGAAAAGCCACGGAGTTTGTCCTCCTGTTAAAGGGTGCAAGCCGATCGTTCTAGCGGATAGCTCAAGTCTAGGCTGGCTCAACTCATAAGTGGTACTTCTGCAACATCAGTTTAATCTCTGGTTGGCGGGAAATGGTGGGGCGATCGCTGACGATCGTTCAAGTTCTCAGCTCTATTGGTTTCGAGCCAGTCAAAGAATAGACAACTCTACCTGGAGCAAATTAAACGTGCTACAAAGTAACCGACACTGTTGAGCAATACTAAAACTCCTAGTCAATGTTTTTAGTTAACGATTCCAGTTCGTCTCGGGAAAATCGCATTAAGCAATTTTTGGCAGAAGACCCAGCATTATCTGCTCTGCTTGCCGTGATTCACTTTGAGTGGACAGTGCGGCGGGCAATCATTGCCCTTGGAACTTCTCCTAATGTAATGGTTCGAGAAAAACTGAGGAACTGTCATGGACTTGATCGATATAAAGAAGCTTGGAGAGATGAAGTTTATCCAAATATTCAACTACGGCTTCCTGAAGTGGTGAGGAATTGGGATGGTCTGGGTCGATCGTTTCGATTACGGCACAGGTTAGTTCATGGTGCTACTTCCTGCCAAGCGGAATATGCGATCGAGCGAGTTCACTGGGCGATTGAGGCTGCCAATGATGTCAGAGATATTTGTAGCAAAAATAATATTAACTTGGATGCACGTTTACCTGTCCGACGAATTACTAGATCGTAGGAAGATATAGAGCCTGTTTAGGTGGTGCGTTACGTTGCCCGAACATACCCTACGAAATTGCAATTTATTAATCTGTGATCCTAGCTTTTCGTAGGATGGGTTAGCGATAGCGTAACCCATGCTGTCAAAGGATTTGATGCGTTACGGCTACGCCTAACACATCCTACATTTGGGCTACCTGCTGACAAAATTTTATGAGCCGATCGGATTTTGTTGGATCAGACACAAATTTAAGAAACTCTGCATTAATCAGACATGATTTGAAATTACAAGATCTAGATTGCTACGAACTCTGCTTTGCTACACTGATATCTAAAGTACCCACAGGTGATAATGCAGATCACATTGGAACTCCCTGATGACCTAGCTTCTGAGGTAGGTTCTCTTGCAGACAAACTCCCGCAAATCCTCCAATTGGGTCTGCGAGAGTTGAATGCGGGTGCCCAGATTGGGTTCACTGGGGCAGCAGAAGTCTTAGAGTTTCTGGCTGCATTGCCGTCTCCAGAAGAAATTCTCGCTTTACGTCCCTCGGAAGCGTTACAAAGCCATATCAGCAGCTTACTAGAAAAACATCGGATACAAGGATTAACAGCAGAGGAAGAGCAGATTTGGCAGCAGTACCAATATCTTGAATATCTCGTTCGGATTGCCAAGGCTCAAGCTCTAATTAAGCTTAAATAGTTTCCTTGCTTTCTAACTTCAATCTATCTACCGTATATGCACAAGTCTTCTTGGTGTTTCTAGCTTTTGATCCTCCCTAGCCCTCCTTAACAAGGCTACTGTGTACACACAAATCGAGGCTGACTTCGTTTGCATCCTTTTAGCCCCCTAAATCCCCCAATTCTGGGGGACTTTGAATCGTTCGGCTCCCCCAGAATTGGGGGTTGGGGGGCGGTTCGTCAGTGCTTCGGCTAGATTTGATCACTTATGTATACACGGTAGCCTTAACAAGGAGGGAACCGAACCGCTCAAAGTCCCCCTTTTCAAGGGGGATTTAGGGGGATCAAACCGGAATCTAACCCTCAATTTAGGGGTCTGTGTACACGATAGCTGCAATTGGTCGAGTCACAGTTCGCATTTTGCAACTCAATCGCCGCGATCGTATTCAAGAACGGCAATTACTGATCGAAGCAGATGGATTGAATTTACCGCTGACTGCCTAGCCAGTGAATCGATTATTCAATTGGGGCTGAACAGAGTCCGGCAAGAAACGTTAAGTTCAGGTGAGGGCAGACCAGAAACATGCGAAAACATTAGGTAAGAGTGCGATCGCGGCAGTTAGCCGAGGAGCTAGACATTATGGTGGCGTTTCATCAACCTGTCTGGACATTGCCTGTTGACGCAGTTTATGACTTTCTTCATACCTCAGCCAGTGGCTTATCCGAGCTAGAAGCCGCCCAACGACTGGAGAAATTTGGGGCGAATGAGTTACCTGAACCAGCCCATCGCCCTTTATGGTTGCGGTTCACCGATCAACTCACCCACTTCATGGCATTACTGCTGTGGGTTGCCGGAATTTTAGCCTTTATCTCTCGGACTCCCGAACTCGGCTGGGCAATTTGGGCAGTGATCTGGATTAATGCCATCTTTAGCTTCTCCCAGGAGTTTCAAGCCGAACGAGCGTTAGCCGCCTTAAAGAACGTGTTACCGATGCAGGTAAAAGTCTATCGGCAGGGAGAACTGCAACAAATTCCGGCGCGGGAACTGGTGCGCGGGGATGTGATGCAATTGGAGGAAGGCGATCGCATTTCTGCCGATGCTCGGTTAGTGTCTGCCGAAAGTTTGTATATTGATGTGTCTGTTCTGACTGGAGAATCGTTGCCTGTGGCGCGGAGTGCTTACCCGGTGCGGGTGCGGCAAGCAATGCCCGTTCGAGGTGGCAAAACCTTAGTTCATCCGGGTGAACAACCCTTACAGGAGCGCGTTAATCCCGCCGAGATTGCCAACCTGGTGTTAGCGGGTTCTACGGTTGCCGCCGGACGAGCGATCGCGGTTGTCTACGCTACCGGAGCGCAAACTGAATTTGGGCAAGTGGCGCACCTGACCACGATCGTCAAACGAGAACCCAGCACATTGGAAGTGCAAGTGGCGCGAATTGTCCGGTTAATTACGGCGATCGCGATCGGCATGGGAGTAACGGTATTTTGTTTAAGTTACTTTTTGATTGGCATGGATGTTACCGAAAGTTTCATCTTTGCCATTGGGATTATTGTGGCAAATGTGCCAGAAGGTTTATTGCCAACGGTGACGTTAGCTTTGGCGTTGGGGGTGCAACGGATGGCACGACGGAATGCTTTAGTCCGACGGTTATCGGCAGTAGAAACCCTCAGTGCCACCACCGTGATTTGTACCGATAAAACGGGAACCCTAACGAAAAACGAAATGACCGTCCGGTATCTCTGGTTGCCAGGTCAGGAGGTTACAGAAATATCTCAGTCAAATGATGTTATGCAGATTGCCGTCACTGGAGCGGGATATGACCCGACGATCGGGACGGTGCAACTCCCACCTGACTTTAGCAATCCCTGGAAAGTTCATTTGCTGTTAGCGGGGGCTGCCCTCTGTTCCAATGCGCGGTTAATTCATCTCACGGCTCCCAGTCGTTGGCAGGAAATTGGCGATCCCACGGAAGCCGCGTTACTCGTGGTTGCGGCGAAAGCCGGATTAAATTTGGAACAGTTACAGCAACAGTTTCCCCGGTTACGAGAAATCCCGTTTGATTCCCGTCGCCGCATGATGACGGTGATTCTGGACTGGCGATCGCAACCCTTGTGGACAACTAATTTCCCCCATTTAGCCTTAACTAAAGGCGCACCGTTAGAAGTGTTGCGGCATTGTCATTTCATCCTGCGGAACGGTAGAACGGAGGAACTGCACCAACCCGATCGGCAACAGGTCGCTACTGCAAATGATGATTTGGCACGCCAGGGATTCCGCGTGTTAGGGGTCGCTGCCCGTCCGGGAGGCGATGAACTATTAGAGTTACGGGCACAGGAATTAGAACAAAATCTGGTCTTGATTGGCTTAGTCGCCATGTTCGATCCGCCCCGTCCCGAAGTCCCAGACGCGATCGCCCAATGCCATCAAGCCGGAATTAAAGTGACGATGGTGACAGGTGACTATGGCTTAACGGCGGAAGCGATCGCGCGGCAGATAGGGTTAATTGGGGAACGAGTCCGAGTTGTGACTGGAGAAGGCATGGGACATTTATCGGATGCCCAACTGCGTCAGATTCTCAAGTATCGATCGGGGTTAGTGTTCGCTCGGATGTCACCGGAACATAAACTGCGCTTAGTGCAAGCGTATAAAGCCATGGGGGATGTGGTGGCAGTGACGGGGGATGGGGTCAATGATGCGCCTGCCTTACGAGCGGCAAACATCGGCATTGCGATGGGGATGAATGGCACCGATGTAGCGCGGGAAGCCGCCGATATTGTGCTGACCGATGAGAACTTTGCCACGATCGTTAGGGCGGTGGAACAGGGACGGGCGATTTACCGCAACATTCGTAAATTCATGACCTATATCCTGGCATCCAATGTGCCGGAAATTGTGCCCTTCCTGGCAATGGTGGCGTTCAAGATTCCCCCTGCTTTAACGATTCTGCAAATTCTGGCGGTCGATCTAGGTACGGATATGGTGCCCGCCCTGGCGCTGGGCGCCGAACCCCCGGAAGCTGGCATTATGCAACAACCTCCTCGGAGCAAGCAGGAATTTTTGCTGAATACGCCGTTGTTATTGCGTGCCTATGGGTTTTTGGGCGTGATCGAAGCCCTTCTGTCGATGTTGGGTTTCCTGATCGTCTGGTGGAGTCATGGCTACTCGATCGCTGACCTGCAAGCAATCACCCCGGCGATTTTGACGCACACCGCCAGTCCAGAAGTCACCGCGATTTATCGCCAAGCGACTACCGTTACCCTCGCCGCGATCGTCGCCTGTCAAATTGGGAATTTATTTGCCTGTCGATCGGAATGGGTATCGTTCACACGACTTTCCTGGCGGCAGAATCGTTTACTGTGGATCGGCATTGGCGTGGAATGCGTTGCCTTGCTTGCCTTCATTCACTTGCCACCTTTGAGCCGCGTGTTTGCTACAACGCCGTTAGCTACCTGGCAATGGCTGATGTTGATTGCCTGTCCTGTGTTGCTGTTGGGAGCCGAAGAACTGCGGAAAGCGATCGTCCGTCGCTCCAAATAGCCGTGTGATTGCCAGGTAAACAATCCCGATTTTGTCTACCGAGCGATCGAGGGATTTTTAGTCATCATCTTTATCGGCAGCTTTTCGATCCGTCTGTTCAAGGCGCTGTTCCCTCGACTTCTCGCCCTGTTCATCATCGTCGTCGTCATCATCATCGTCATCGGCTTGATTTTGCCTCCTTTCACCTAAGCGAGTATCCGCCTCTCGCTGTTCCGCCTGTTCCTCCCGTTCTGCATTCCCTCCCGGAAAACCACAGCCAGTTAAAGCCGCAGGTAAACTAAATAGCAGTAATAATCCTATCAATGCCGTTTTCATCAGTAAACGCTCATCCTCAGATCAGACCATTTTAGCCATTTAGACTATCGCGCAAATCATGGTTTAACAACGACCTTAATAGGGATGACAAGTCTGAGTAGGACGATTAGTGGCGTGACTGATTAGGCAAATTTTGCTTGGTCAGCACTATTGTCGTGACCAGCTTTTACGGTTTAATTGGCGTATAGTTTTTCACCAAAGCGGATGCGGCTTCCGGTTTGCCTGAAGAAGGAAAAAGTAGAACGCTCTTAATTTTGGAGTTATTCACTAGCTCTTTTAAGCGAGACAATTGCTTCTCAGTAATCGCCACTCCGGCATATTTCTCGGCATAGGCTAACTCCTGATAAAAGTTAGCATCGTTGTAAGTTTGAATGAAGACGCGATCGACATTCCAGTTTTCCCAATCTGCGGCGAAATAGCGTTTACCCCAATAAGGATTATGGTGGCACAGATCAAAACTGACTTGAGAATTAGCTTTTTTGATGTCGTCCCGCATTTGCCGAACAAATTTCGTTAACCCGGCGGTGCGATCGACTTTGCCCGGTAAGCCCGCGTAATACCCCAGGTAGTCATCCCACTGTACGGCATCAATTTGAGGATATTTGCGGACAAACTCAACCGATATTTTTCTAAAGAAGCTGGCGACTTCGGGATTCTCGACATCCAGGACATAATGATCGATGCTGGGATAGGTTTTATCGACTCCAGGGACGATCCATTTTTTGGCTACGGCTAAATCAAAAATCGGGCTATTTTGATCGAGTTTAATCCCCTTCTCAAAATAGGCATGAACTTGCATCCCCTGTTTGTGCGCCTCATCAATTAGCCAATTTAACCATTGATCTTGAAACTGATTCGGGCAACTGTCGTAGCCAAACGCCTGCTGCATCACCTGACTGTTGTACATGGTGCAGCCATTACCCCACACGCCATGAATGATCGTATTCATGCCTTGCTGCCGATAGTACCGCACTCGTTGCCGAATCGTTTGTTCATCCGCGTTATTCGTCACCTGATAGCGACTTAAATAAATGCCTCGAATTTCCTTGTTCTGCCAAGCCGTTCGAGCTAACGAGGTTGGTTTTGGCTTAGTGGTAACAAGTGGCTGGTTCGTTGGTTTAGGAGAGGCTGAAACTTGTGGCTGAGGAGTTGGTGTACTGGTTGGAGTTGCTGTTGGTGACGGAGAGTTTGCCATAGGCGTAGGCGCGTCGATCGCGGGAGCCGCCTGCTGGCTATTGGGTAAAAGTTGGCTAATTGGTTCAGGCAGAAATCGGCCGAGATTGAGTTTATCTAAATTGGTAAAGCCCCAATAGGCTCCACCCAGCAAAATTAGGATAAATGAGATGGGGATATTGGCACATCCACATCCCTTTTTTTCTTTTTTAGAAGCCATAATAATTGGTTAAAGCGATCGATCGAGGGGTTAGGAAATCATGCCCCTACTTCCTAGATCACTTCACACGAACTCAGGCATTTTCCTAAACCTGATCAGAAGCTAAATTCTGCGACGATTCCGGTGAGGATTCCGCGCCTCCACGATCGCCCGTTTATCCACCATCGTCATCATGGCAGGCATATCACGGGAGGCTTTGGCGGCAATGCCTAATTCAGCGACCACTTGATCGAAGGTTTTACCCTGAGTCATGCGGTAGCCAATCTCCTCCACTTCCGCCCAAGACAGACGACTTTCGACAAACGATCGAGCCATTGTATTCAACACGCCTTCCCACTGGTTGCCCTCCACCTTAGTCATCATGGTGTGGGGGATTGACAGATATTTGTTGAAGCAGTGATACCAGGTGATGGGTTGCCGTTTCACTAGGGTTTCAAACAAGCCTCTGTGGTCAAAGTTGCCTACTGCAATATCACTTTCACTGGAAATAATAAACATCGGCGGAGTGGCTTGTTTCGGTGCCCGTTTTAGGATGTCGCTGCCCATATTCAGAAATACTCGCAGGGCTGGTAGTGAGAAGCCTTTGTAACCTCCTGGGGCGATCGGGGAATCGGTACTAATCCATTCAAAATAGGTGTTCATCGACTTCACCATCAAATCCACCACTTTGCTGCTACTACTGAGGTATGCCGCAAACAGCAAGGCACGATCGATCGCCTGGGGACGTTCCAAAGCTAACCAAGCCGCCATCGTCCCCCCCGCCGACAAGCCACCCACAATCACCTGCTTCCCCAGCGATTGGGCTTTCTCCAACCACTCCAAAGCAAACTTCTGATAGACCAGCGGATCAGTTGGCAACGGTGGCGGATTGGTTTTACTCCAGGCTCCAGCTTCCCCATGTCCCGGTAGCAAGGGAATTAGCACGTTATAGCCTGCCCGATAAAACATTTCGCCCATCGGCACAAACTGATGTGGGCCGGCGGTGAACCCATGAAAAAACAAACACACCCGTTCCGTCGGTTGGGGATGCAGGAAAAACCGAGAGGCACAGCGATCGCTCAACAGCGGTAGTTGAGCCTCCCGAGTTTTGGCAGATAGCGCGATCGCTTTCGTCGCCGCAGCATAATCAGGCATAGAGGTAGACCAAATCACAACGTAGAGGCAGCATCACACTGGAGCTTAGTGTGCCTCAGGTCTAGCCAAGCCACCCACTTCTGTATTGATTCTCTACAGATAAATCCTTTCGGGGGGCGTGGGGGAGTTAGGACCCCACGTAGCGGGAGTCCGAGGGGAAGACCCTCGGTAGGGTGATGCCACAAACCGACAACCTACAGATGCCGAGCTTAGCGTTTAGGAGACAGATACTCCGATGCCACGATCATCGACCCAATCCCCGCATCCGTAAACACCTCTAACAACAACGAATGCGCCAACCGACCATCAATGATGTGAGCCGCCCGAACTCCCTGCGCCAGCGATCGCACACAGCAAGTCACCTTCGGAATCATGCCACCGGAGACGATTCCGGTATCGATCAGATTCCGAGCTTCCGCGATATCCACTTTGGCAATCAGTGTCTCCGGATTTTTGTAATCTCGTAAAATTCCCGCCGTATCCGTCAACAGAATTAATTTTTCGGCTCCTAATGCCGCCGCAATTTCACCGGCTACCGTATCCGCATTAATGTTATACGCCTGTCCAGTACAAT
The DNA here is from genome assembly GCF_050753385.1 of Pantanalinema rosaneae CENA516. Lineage (NCBI taxonomy): Bacteria > Bacillati > Cyanobacteriota > Cyanophyceae > Leptolyngbyales > Leptolyngbyaceae > Pantanalinema > Pantanalinema rosaneae. The sequence continues at coordinate 10,821 of NZ_JBLZFZ010000065.1, read as the reverse complement.
CAGCCGCGACACTCGACACCACCGGAATATAGCCACTCTTGACCAACGATTCCAAAATCTTGGTATCGACGCTAGTCACCTCGCCAACAAATCCCACCCCTTCCGCATCGGTCGGACGAGCCATGATCAGATTGGCATCCTTACCACATAGCCCCACTGCACTACCACCTGCCTGGTTAATTAAGGCAACCAGTTCTTTGTTAACTCGTCCGACCAATACCATTTCCACCACATCCATCGTTGGGGCATCGGTGACTCGCAGACCATTCTTAAACTGGGGTTCAATGCCCAATTTGTCCAACCAGGTATTAATTTCAGGCCCGCCGCCATGCACCAGCACCGGGCGAATGCCGACACAAGCCATCAGCACCACATCCCGGATCACCTGATCCTTGAGGGTGCTATCTTTCATGGCAGCCCCACCGTACTTAATCACAACCGTTTTCCCAGTCAGTTGTTGAATATACGGTAGAGCTTCGCTCAGAATCTGAACTCTCGTAGCGGCATCGGTTTGCATGGCATCACTCGCAGTCAATTTCAATTGTGTCGGGAGAAAATTAAGCCAAATTATATGCAGTGTAGAGGAAACTGCCACCCTGGAGATGATCGATCGCCACAGTTTTTAGACGTGGGTGGTTTCCGCCTCAAAGGTAATCAGCTTCAGGTGATCTGGATTGGCGATTAGTTCCTTAGCCAGTAAGTAACCCGCGATCGTCCAGGTCTGAAATTTCCGGGCTTCCTTGCCAATTAAGCGACCATCCGGCCCATCGTAATATTCCGGCCACTGTTCTTTGAGTAACCGCCGTTCCGCAATGGCGATCGCATGGTGGGCTAACTCGGCTCGCTGCATCTTGCGGGCGGCTGCCGTCAACATCCACAGCAACATCGGCCAACTGCCGCCATTATGATACGACCAGGGGCGATTTTTCGGATCAGCGCCAGTAACAATCCGCCATTCAATATCTTCCAACGCCGGATAACACAATTTCATCGGCATATTGCCGACCAGATCTGTCCACCGCAGTTCAATCAAATTCAAGATGCGATGACATTGATACTCATCTGCCAGGGACGAGGTAATTGCCAGTAAATTGCCGATCGCGAAAAAGCGACAGTCCATTTGCGAAGGTCCGAGATTGCCTGCCAGATAGCCTGCCGCTTCCGGCAACCATTTCGCTAAGCGATAAAACGGGATGGAGTCGGAGTAAATATTGAACTGGTTTAAAGCTTCTTCGCCGTACTCCTCCACCCGATAGCGGTAAATCACATTCAACCGTTCGGTATCCAGCCAATAATTCTCCCGCAACTGCCGCAGTAACGGACGAATCCGGCTATAGACCGCCTCAATCATGGCGTGATTTTCCTCGATCGGTCGCAACAGTTCCAAACTGGCTCGCAGTGCGGCATAGAACAGCGATTGAATATCCAATGGATGCCCGTACAATCCCATGCGGCGATCGATCATACTGGCTCCGTCGGGCACCAATACCATTGGATACATGTCAAACCGCGTCACCATACAGAGTTCCAGGATCAACCGAATCCCTTGCTGCACATCCGGACGATCGGCAAACTCGGTGTCCTGGGTCGCGATCACGTATGCCCGTAGTAGCAAGATCCACCACAAACAGGAATCGGCTGGAGCCACCCGCCCGATCGCATGATCGCCAAAGTCAGCTTTCAGATATTCTTTGCCGTACACTGTCCCAACTTTGAAACTGGCAGGCATGAGTCCCCGACTCGGTTTCGAGCTATCCAAGTGCCGCGTTTTTGGCTGTAATTTCAGGGTTTCCTCCAGAAAATTCCGGACAATCTCCGGTCTACCTTTGATCAGAAATAAAAAGGCAGAGGAAACAAAATCCCGCACAAAACACTGGTCATAATTCAGGGCGGCAATATCCGGATCACGGGCTGCGATCGTCCCGATCGGCTCTCCCTGGTAATAAATAATTGACTCTTCTAACGCTGCCCATGCCTGTTCTACGATCGTCGGCTCACCCAAGCTGCTTTCCTCTGTACTCGTTCCAGTTTGAGGATAACAAAGGTTACACACCCGCGATCGTCCATGAATAACTAGTTGCGAAAGCTTATTCAGTCACCCACTTTTATGGCGAGCGACTTGCCTGATCAGATAGTTTGTCGGTTTCAAGCCGTTTGGAAGACTGACAGTATACTGAAGCGGCTAACAGGAAAATTGGACGATAGCAGACAATCTTCAACCTCTTATGCTCCTCCTGCATCAACGTAGTGTTGAGTTGCTCCACATAACACTAGATATAGTGTCAACACTCCACAAGAAACAAGCTTATTAACGAAAAAGAGGGGTTTTTGATAATATAGAATTAAAATTTATTCAGTATTATCGAAACCGATAACAATGATTGGGGCTTCTAGAGCAGGACAATATGTAGAACAGATAGAAGGCTACAAAGCCTTTATACCTAATCCATTGCCACCCGTGCCTGAAATTATTATGGATCAGGAGATGTGGAATTTGCTGTCTCAAGCCGATCGGGCGTTGGGTCGCCTAGACGGAGCGACTGATGCGCTCCCAAACCCAGATTTATTTGTATTCATGTACGTTCGTAAAGAAGCAGTTTTATCGAGCCAAATTGAGGGCACACAAGCATCTTTGATCGATGTTCTAGAATTTGAATCTCAGGCTTTAGAACCAGATAACCCTCAAGAGGTAGCAGAGGTCGTGAATTACATCTCTGCGATTAATTATGGTCTTGAGCGACTCAGAGAGTTACCTGTATCTTTGCGGCTTATTCGAGAAATTCACCAAGAGTTAATGAAGGGAGTGAGGGGAGCCGAACGTAATCCAGGAGAGTTTCGCCGTAGTCAAAACTGGATTGGTGCAGGAGGATGTTCCCTAGCTGAAGCAACCTATGTTCCACCACCACCACATGAGATGCTCCAATCTCTAGATAATTTAGAGAAATTCTTGCATAGTCCACAACCTTTGCCTACCTTAATCAAGGTGGGATTAGCTCACGCTCAATTTGAAACTATTCATCCTTTTCTTGATGGTAATGGAAGAACAGGACGATTGTTAATTACCTTTCTGTTATGTGAGCAAAATATACTACAACGCCCTTTGCTTTACATTTCCTACTATTTCAAAAAATACCGCACTGAATATTATGATCGCCTTCAGGCTGTCCGGGACAGCGGCAATTGGGAAGGTTGGCTAAAATTCTTTTTGCGTGGCGTTTATGAAGTTGCTCAAGAAGCTGCTGCTACTGCTCGTAAAATAGTCAACTTGAAAGAGGAACATCGTCAATTAGTACTTAATGCAATGGGGCGTAGGTCAGGTAACGCGATCGCCTTGCTTGAGAGCCTTTATTTCAGACCAATTTTTACTGTGGAACATGCTGAGACGATTACAAATTTGTCATATCCCAATGCCAACACTTTAATTAAGGATCTTAGCGATATAGGTCTGCTGCAAGAAATTACTGGACAAAAGCGCAATCGAGCATTTTCTTATGCACCGTATTTGGCTGTCTTCAGGGATGCCTAGCAGCAACGTGCAACGCTTCAAATCAGCGGCAGCAGGGACTCAGAACGAAGCAGAAAGCATTGTAGTATGTTCGTTATGTCTATTTTTCATTGTTAGATGCTGGTTGCAACTCAAGCTCTAACTAACGCTGAGTTACTTCGCCCAACGCCTCTTGAATCACTTCATCACTGACACCATGACGCTTTAAACTAGCGATCAATGCAAACACCGTATCGCCTTCTAAACGCTCCAAATCAGCCCGCAACCCTTGCCCAATATAAGCACGCACTAACGGTTGATACCCAGAAAAACCAAGCAGTGGTGCAACTTGCTTCAAATCCTCAATCACATCTTCAGGCATCCGAATTGTGATCGTCGTCATGGGACGATTTCGATCTAGCCGCTTTTTCAACGTCTCAGGTTTCATAAAATTCCCGCTCCTTCCGTGTCGCTTTCCGAGCTGAAATGATCCGAATCATGTCGTTCTCTCGCTCAATGAAGACAACGTATAGCAAGTTCCAACGTCGATCTAAACCAATAACAGCATCTCGTGCTTCATCATTGCGACTTGCATCAACGACCACAAGCAATGGATCGAAGAAAACTTCTGCGGCTTGCTGAAATGTCACGCTGTCGTGGTTAATTGGGTTGATCCTGGCTTTTTCGTCATTCCAGACAAACGTGATGCCATTGAGAACGAAATACACATCCATGCTTGTAGTGTAAGTAAGACGTATTTACACTGTCAATACATTTTGGTGTTGCAGTTGATGGGCACGATCGCTCTTGGCTCTCAACAGCAGCAATTGAGCACTGCCACACAGATCAGGAAAAGTAGCTCAACGATCTCACTGTTTTTTCTGTACCGCTATAGGGTGCAGCAGGAAGTCATTCCTTAAGCATCTGGGGTTTACCGCGATCGCTACTCCTCCATCAGCAAACATAGCAGCCGGAATAACAAATGGAGCTATTAAGATCACAAATGGCGATCGTTCTAACGACCCCAGTCAGCGGCGGCAGATTACTATCGAACTTAGCACCAGTGGCTCTCGTCCGTCCGCTGCGTTGGGATGGTTAGGCATTGCATTCACAACGAAAACCTGCTTATTTACTGCACCGCTTCCCTAATCTGACGCTCCATATTAGAGGTGATTTCGGTCGAGCGAGCAGGAAGCTCCGCCGCTGTCCCCTGTTCTCCGTTCCGCGCAATATCATCGAGAAGTAACTGCATCTCAGCTATTTCACGCACCTGCGACTCAATGATCTCATCCGCCAGCTTACGAACGCGTGGATCACTAATGCTTGCCTTTCGCGCATTATTAATAGCAATGGAGTGGTGAGGAATCATCGACTTCATGAAGTTGACATCTCCGATTAGTGCCTGGGTTCTATTCACGGAGAGTAGAATCAAGCCTAGCGCAGTAGCCACGCCGAGAACTGCAATCTTGGTTCCTATGCCTCGGTACATCGACCACATGAAGGAAAGCATCACAATGGTCATCACGCAACCCATTACCAATGAGGCAACCAGTCGGTTTACGCTAAACATTGCGTGATCAAGTGAGTATATGAGCTGATACATCAAGAAAAACATGATGAAAGTTGAGGTCGCGATCATCGCCGCGAATCGGTTCCAGCCCATCCCTGGCATTTGTTTCTGTTGATCCATATTGCTTCTCCATTGGAGTGCCACTATTTCAAAATAGTGCTCTGGCTCAACTTTTTGCATCACTCCTATGGTTGGCATACATAGTGAGTACGAGTCCAGCAGCAATTCCAGCAAGATTTAAGAAGCTGCCAGGTTCCAATATCGACATAGCCTAACTATTATTAGACGGAAAATTTCTGCCTCAGATTCTAATTTAGGGTGAATAGGTAGAATGATTCGGCATCATACCTAAGATTCACTGTTTGGGTAGAAGCTCTCTGCACAATCTGCTGCTGAAGCTGGATAGTTCGCAACTTTGTATTAATTTCTACTGATGCAGCCCTAACTCGATCGCCCTGATTCCAGCAGAATTGGAGCGATCGAGGACAGTGTTCAACCAACCCTACTTCACGCCAAACACTTCTGGAGTAAAGCTGCCGTGTAAGCCATAGGGAACGTGATGTTTTAGATGCAGACGTGCCACACAGGTTAAATCACGGGCATCGAGAATCACCAGATCGGAGCGATCGTGAGCGGCATCAAATACCAGGGCTAACAACCAACCATCATCTTCAGCACCGATGACTTGGGTGGAGTCGGGCGATCGAGGGACGAAGATCGGTTCGGTCATAAAGCCACGGGGGGCAGCGCTCCAGATTAACCGCTGACCAGTTTCCAGATCAACTTTGAGGATGGCTTGTAGAGGTGCATTACCCGTCGGAGCATCCGCCGCACCGATGTAGAAGTAGCGATAGGGACGACCCACTTTCGCCGGATGAATTGCCGGAAACTCACAACAACGAGCTTCTAACAATTGCTTAGAAATTTCCCCGGTTTGCAAATTCACCCGGAAACGCCAGATCTGACCCGGATCAAGCGCCTCAAAGTTGGTTTGGCGAAAATCGGCATCTGGTTCCACGGAAGGTAACGACTGATAACAAATGGAGTCAATTACTATGTCATCGCTGTCTTCAAAGGCATTGATGTGATGGAAGACAAAGCCTGCCATTGTTTCAAACACTTTGGCGATCGCTGCCTCACTGGCATTTTGAGACTCTGCACTACCTGCTTGCTGACGCGGAATCACAATAATTTTCGTCGGCTGTTCGGGACGGAAATGAATACATTCCCCCGCCGTCCGCAGTCCAGCAAAATAAAGTAACGGATTAAACTGCACCGGATTTTGGAAAAAGATGCAGTAATGGCGAGTAATCGCGAAGTCGTGGATAAAGGCGAAACCAGGAACTGTGTGGGCATATTGCCGCACCAATTTGCCACTGGGATTAAATTCGTACAGGTTAATCGTGGAAGACAGCCCGGTTTTAATCGAAAAGTTGACCAAACAGGGAGTCCCATCCTGGTGATCAGCCGGATCAACCCAGGGATGAGCGCCAAAAGCAGCACCCGGTTGGAGTAACCCATTCAGGTAATCCAAGCCGATCGTTTCTAACGTATCTGGATCAAGTCGATAGGGTTCGGCGGCTTCCCACAGTGCTAATAGCTTGTCGCCCCAATAAATTACATTGGTATTGGCAATATTCTTCAGTTTGAAGTCCAGCAGGTTGGCAAACCACCCACCGGGCTTATCGGTGCCAAACACACCTCGATACAAAATCTTCCCAGCCGCCTGTTCTGCCACATAGCCTTCAGTCCGGACAAACCGATTGCGGAAATGGGCACGACCATTCTGAAAAGCGATCGCGCAAATCATGCCATCCCCATCAAACGGGTGTTGCAGCGGTTGCCCATTGATATCCAGTAAACCCGGCCCATTGCGGAATAGGGTTCCTTGCAGACCCGCCGGGATTTCCCCCTCAATATCATCAATCCAGTAATCAAATTCCTCGTAGAGCGATCGATAGCCTTTTTGCCAGTCTTCCCGCGTATAGGATGGTTGCGTAGACGCTGCGATCGGTTGAGCTTGGGTTTGCATAGGAGAGATATAGCTTAGGGATAAGGACGATCGGAATAGGGAGTCACCAAACCATTGTCAGCAGTCCAGCCAGTGATCCTGTTGACGTTGTACTGTAAACGTCTAGACCTTGACCTCTAACATTTGGTAGGCTTCTTACTCTTCTGTCACCGCTTCGGCATGACGCGATGGTGGCGCAAACTCCGTCATCAAATCAGGAATAAACGGTTGCGCTAAATGCTTAGAGGGCGAGGTGGCTGAATCCAGTTCAAATTCCAGGGATGATGCAGGCTGCAAGCTAGGGGATTGGGTTTCCTCAGGCGCAATGTCACTCGCAGCAGGGAGCCAACTTAAAAACGGTAGCGGTAGCAGGGTCGATAGGTTAGTGATAATTACCAGCCAGGTCAAATTCGTGAAATCATTCGCCGTAATGCCCAACCAGTGCATCAGTAGTGCCCCCGACTGGTAGGACAACATCCCAGCCAAGTTGACGATCGACATTAGCAAGGCAAACAGTGTCGCTTCCACTCCCGACGGACAGAGCCGCGCCGCTAACACCAGCACCGGCATAAAAGCAATCTGCCCCATCACCGTCAGAATCAGATTGTCGCCTAGACTAAACCAGTGGTCATCAATGCCCAGCGATCGATTGGCATGGGTCACCAGCAGCAGCGTTGTCATGCCTAACAGGGAGGAAATCACCGTAGACCAGCCGAAGATAATCCGAAAGGGTACGGTTTTGAGGAAGCGTTGAAACAGCCAGATCCCGACCAGGGAAGCCAAACTGGTGACTAAGCGCACCCGTCCTAAGAACTCTGGCTCAAAATGCAGTTCATTCGTGGTGAAGAAGAAGAAGGCTGAGTCGGCGGTCGGCATGGCTTGCCAGATAAATAGAAATGCTGTGGGCAGCCAGATCGATTTTTGACTAATCGCTTGCTTCAGTTGTCCCAGTTGTTGTCCTACGGCTGACCAGTTGGTAGCATCAGTCGTCCGGGATTCAGCAATTAACCAGGCAACCAGCGATACAATCAGCGGAAAGGTGGCTGTGATGCCAAAGACGGTGCGGGTGGTGAAATGTTGAAGTAAAAAGCCACTCAGGTACGCTGTCAGCAATCCACCCACGGAAGACGCACCCCAACAAATGGATTGCAGGGAACCGGCATCACCGATCGATTCCTGCCGCGCCCGTTCTACCACCAGGGAATCGACAATCACATCACTGAAGGCGACGGAGAGGGAACTGAGGGCGATCGCGATCATGGCTTGCCAGGGAGTTTCGACGATCGTTGCCAGTGCCACCCAGGATAACGCTCCCAGGATGCCCGACAGAATCAGATACGGACGACGACGATAGCCAAAAATCGGCAACCCATCCGAGATAAAGCCAAACAGCGGCTTCACCATCCAGGGCAGAGCCGCAATCCCCACCAGGGCAGACACCTCAGCCGGATTCAGTCCCAACTCGTCCTTGAGGAAGAAGCTGATGGCTAACCGAGCTAACCCCAAAATGCCTTGCACAAAGTAGACCAGCAAAATCGCGATCAATTCTGCGGTTGGTTCGTGCCCCAACAAAACTTTGTCTGTAAACGAGTTTTTGATTTTGGCGAAACCGGAGGAGGAAACAATCATTGATATTCTGTAACAAACCGTATCAATTGCCCCTATGATAACGTTTTGCTTCGAGGGAAAACATCATCCTTCGTTATTAGGCTACTCCGGTTTGTTCATAGTGATACCAATTACCGATACCAGGCTTGATACCACGCTTCCATTTGCTTGATTTCCGCCGTTTGGGTTTTGACGATCGAGTCTGCCAATGTGTGGATTTCAGGACGATCACTATGGACTAATGCCATCTGTGCCATCATCACGCCCATTTGGTGATGGGGAATCATGGCTTCAATAAAGGCGCGATCGAAGTCCGAAGCGGCTTTCAACGCCTCTAGATCAGGAGTCATATTCATGCACCCCATCCCGCCACGCCCCATCATTCCCCAACCTGGATCTGATGCAGAATTCTGTCCAGCCATGGTACGTTTGCCCATCCTGCCCATGCCATAACCACCCCGCCGCATCCCCAGACTCATCCCCATTCCGGGTTGCCAATCGGGCACATCTGCCCCATACCATTGCTTGTACCAGGCGATCATTTGCTGATTTTCCTGGCGTTGAGTGGTTTGAATCGACTGAGCCAGTTGCTTGATTTCCGGATGGGTCGCTCGGGTCAGCGCCAGATCTGCCATCGCGATCGCCCCGTTATGGTGCGGAATCATCATGACAATAAAGTGCTGTTCAGGATTGCCCATCATCCCCGATCGCCAGGGCAAAGGGGCGGGAGAGGGCTGTGGTGTGGTTGCTTCTGCCAGTGCCATTGAGGGTAAAACTGCCATTGGGGCTGTCCAGGTTATTCCTAACGATCGGGGAGCAGCTTCTGTGGTTAGTAAGATCACTAACGCGGTGATGATGCTACCTGTGACGAGACTAATCAAACCGTAGATCAGCGGCTTGCGAGTCATAATTCACCTCGTCCAACGTTGGAGTGCAGCAAAAAACAGCAAAAAATAAAATATCAAGAGTTAAAAGGGCGTTACAGGCTGTGGAGAGAGTAGAGTAACGCCCATATCCTCAGCATAGGTAAGAAGTTTGAGGATCTTGTGAGGATAATCACCTTTCATATTCTTTTCATTTTCGATCGTCCTGGTGTAGGCTGGAAAAAATGAAAGAAATATGAAAGAGGGTTTGTGCAGGTAAATCGGGGTTGGCAACCAAAACCAGGATTGCGGAGCGGGGCGATCGCGATCGTTCTACTTATGGCAATTGGTTTAACCGGATGTCAAACTGCTCCCCCAGAACCTCAAGCCACCGCACCAACGCCTCGGAATGAAGCGGCTAATCCTCAAACCAAGAAGGTGATTTTAACCACGTTTACGGTGCTGGCAGACATGGTGCAAAATGTCGCCGGAGATCAAGCGATCGTGGAATCGCTGACGAAACCAGGAGCCGAAATTCATGGGTATGAGTTCACTCCCAGCGATCTAGTACGGGCACAATCCGCCGATTTGATCCTGGAAAATGGGTTGAACCTGGAGCGGTGGGCAGAGAAATTTTATAGTAGTCTCCCTAATGTTCGACAGGTGACGTTGAGTGAGGGGATTACCCCGATCGCGATCGCCTCGGATGCCTATGCCGGTCAGCCCAACCCCCATGCCTGGATGTCGCCCCAAAATGCCGTGATCTATGTAGAAAACATTCGTAAAGCGTTGGTTGAACTCGATCCAGCCAATCAAGCTACCTATAACGCCAATGCCGCCAAGTATCGCCAGCAAATTCAAGCGATCGACCAAAAATTGCGGCAGGAACTCTCCGTACTGCCAGAAAACCAACGCTATATCGTCACCTGTGAAGGCGCATTTTCCTACATTGCCCGTGATTACAATCTGAAGGAAGTCTATCTATGGGCAGTCAATGCGGAACAACAAGCGACTCCCAGGCAAGTTGAGCGCGTGATTGAAACAGTCAAGACCAACCAGATTCCTGCCGTGTTCTGCGAGAGTACGGTAAATAACGAACCCCAACAACAGGTGGCGAAGGCGGCGGGAGCTAAGTTTGGCGGTGTGTTTTATGTCGATTCTCTATCACCACCGGAGGGCCCCGCCACTACCTATCTGAAGTTGATTGAACATAATGTGACAACGCTGGTAGCAGGCTTGCAGGGGAGGTGAGGGATGGGGAGATGGCTGTCTCTTATACACATCT